>JAMWCJ010000092.1 GCA_023818645.1 Candidatus Omnitrophota bacterium
TCGTTATAAGATGAGAAAGTAGCCACTTTTGAGACAACTTCCTTGAATCTTTAAAACTATTAAGGTATTCTAAAATTAGAAGGGAGATGACTAATAGGAGTTTAACTTTTAATAAAGAAGTATACCGCCTAAGATTAGCAATTACTACTAATTGTATTTTAAGATGTCGTTATTGCTTTGTTCGAAAAAATAATAAAGTAATTTCCTATCCAGTAGCCGCTAAGGCAATAAATTTATTTTTAAGATCACCGGGGGAAGAAAAATTACTCATGATTTATGGAGGCGAACCGCTTCTATATTTTACATTACTTAAAAATATAATAATTTTTGCACGAAAAAAAGCTAATCAATTAGGAAAATCCCTAATAATTTCTGTAGGAACCAATGGCATCCTTTTAACTAAAACCCAGTTGGATTTTTTAAGAAAAACAAATACTAAATTAGCTATCAGCATAGATGGACAAAAGAAATTTCATGATAAAGCAAGGGTGTTTCCTAGTGGCAGTGGTTCATTTGATTATATATTTAATAAACTTCCTTTAATATTTGAAAAAACTGAAAATGAAAATCTTTGTGCACTCGTTGGAGTTTTGCCCTCTGTGGCGGTTAGAATGTATGAGAATTTAATTTATTTAGTAAAATTAGGGTTTAAAAGTATCAATATAGAACCCATTGAGCACTCTAGATTTAAATGGAATTTAGATTATCAAAAAGCTTTTGTTATAAATATGGTTAATTTTAGTAGATTCATGTTCAAGAATATTCATCATGGAAATTTTATTTTTCTTAATTCAGTTACTCGTGAAATAAAACGGAGGGGACTTAGTAACAAAAAAGATATTTGTCCTTTTTTCAGAAATTTAGAGATTTATCCTAGTGGTGAAATGGCATTTTCTCCTCTTTTACTAAATTCCGAAGATAAAAATCAATATGTAATAGGAAATGTTAAAAAAGGTTTATCTGAAAAATATGGAAAGTGTGTTTTTTCTCTAAATGATAAGAACTGCATGAATTGTTGGCAAAACTATCTAAATGATCAAAATCAAACCTTTTGGAATAGTGAGAAGATTCTCAAATGGCGTAATGAATATTCGGTTTATTTATGTCAAAAGATTTTAACTTCCGCTAAAAAATATCCACTTTTTCAAAAATATATTAAGGAAGCGAAAAAAAGAATTTTTGAGTAGTTTCTTATACTACTATTGACAAACAAATTTGATGAAATTAAAATAAAAGTATAAAAAGTCAAAAAGGTCGGGATTATATCAGTTAAATTTAAATCCATGAAAACTAAAAAAATAAAAAGAAGTTTTGTTTGTTGGGATTAGAAGAATAAGGAAGAAAATCGGTTATTTTTTGAGAAAATCCATTTTATTTAATGGAAAATTTTGTATTAGGGGAATTAAAATGTTTGTGGATGTCCATTTAACAAACAGATGTAATTTACAATGTAGATATTGCTATTTTAAAGAAAAAGGTGAGAAGAAAAGCAATTTAGAATTAATTCAAAAGACTTTGGAATATTTTTTAAACCCTGAATCAAGAGAAAAAACATTTTTTACTTTTATTGGAGGAGAGCCTACCCTAGAGTTTGAGTTAATAGTAAACGCGGTACGATTAGGAAAGAAAATAGCACGAAAAAATAGAAGGAAAATATTTTTTAATTTAGTAACAAATGGGGTGAATTTAAATGGAGAAAGAATATCTTTTTTAAAAGAAAATAATTTTTATATAGTCTTGAGCTTCGATGGAAAAAAGATAACTCAAGATTACCAAAGAACATTTCCAGATGGAAGTTCTTGTTTTCATTTAGTAGAATCTACTTTAGAAAAATTAATTGGCCAAAATCTTACTTTTTCTGTGAGAATGACTGTAATGCCTTATACAGCTAAAAACCTATTTGAAAATGTAAAAAATTTTTTTCAAAAAAAGGTAAGTTTATTAGGAATAGTACCTACTTATGAAGATAAATGGTCAGATGATGATTTAGATGTTTTTAAAGAAAACTTCAGAAAAGTGATAAAAATGTGGGCAGAAAATTTCAATCAATTTCCAGAATTTTGTATTTTGCCTTTTATTAGGTATTTAAAAACTTGGAAAGATAACGATTTCTTCTTTCACCCATATATGCATTATTGTCAAGTAGGAGGGGTGACGAGGTATAGTGTTTCTGTAGAAGGTGATATTTATCCTTGTCATCGTTTTACTTCTATCAGAGACAAAAAATTTAAGCTGGGAAATATTCTTAAAGGTGGAATAAATTTAAACCTACAAAAATGCTTTAATAAAAAGGTTGCGGAAGTCAAAAAAGAAATTGATATTTCGGGGTGTTTTGCTTTGAATTACGATGTTAATAAAACTATAGAAAAACCATTGAGAAATTATCAGAGGTTTAAAGATATATTTTTACAGTTAATTATGGAGATTTATCAAAATCCTCTATATAAGAATTTTTTAAACAGAATTAACCTCTTTCCTTACTAAAATTCCTTTGATTAAAAAACTTTTAATGTTTTTTAGAAAACTCATAAAGATAAAAAGATGCCAACAGATTAATTTAAAAGATAAAAATTTCTCTTTTTGGAAATGCACGGGAGAAACCCCGCAAGTGATTTATTTTAGCTATGGGATTGATCGAACTAAAGAAAAAGCCAAAAAGAAAGCCATCTTCGAATGTATAGAAAGATATTTTATTTCTTTCAACAAGGAACAAAGGGAAAAAATGGTTTTAAAAAGTTATAGTGAAATTAGAGAAAAAGCTCTTCACCCAACCCTTATTTTCCCTTTTTTAGATATTCAATATTCTCAAGAAAAATTCAAATATTCAAAGTTAAAAGAAAATGATAAAATTTATTGGGTGAAAGGAAAATCATTTTTCAAAAATGAAGAGATTTTTGTACCTGCTTGTGCCGTATATTGCCAATATAAAAGAGCCAAATCCGAACCTTCAATAGGAAGAGCAACTAGCAATGGTTGTGCTGTAGGTCGCTCTTTTTTTACGACGATACTGAATGCAAGTTTGGAATTAATTGAACGAGACGCTGTATTAATCAGATGGTTTAATAAATTACCTTCTCCACGCATTAAATTTGATTTTTTGCCCAATAACATAAAACATATCATAAAAACAACAGAGAAACATTACTGTGTAAAAGTATTAATTAACGACTTAACTCTTGACTCTGAAATTCCAGTTGTCTCAGTTTTACTCCAAAGTAGTAGGCCTCCTTATTTTACATTTGGTTCAGCGGCTGAGTTTTCGATCAAAAAGGCAATTATTAAAGCGCTTCAGGAAAGTCTTCTTATAAGATACGAGTTGAGGAATGCAAGAAGCCAAAATTCAAAACGAAGAAATTTTAGTTATATTCAAAACCTATATCAACATGCAGAATTTTATGCAGAGAACAATGTGTATGAAGCCTTTAGGTTCCTTTACGAATCTCCTTTTCTTTCCACAAAAAAATTAAATAATTACGAAAACATTTACAATAAAATAAAAACGATTAAAGAAAAATTCAATTATTTAAAATCTTATTGTAAAAAACTAAAAACAGATATAATTTTTATTGATTTGACGCCCAGAGAGTTAAAGTATTATAAACTATATATTCTACGAGTTATTATTCCCGGATTTTTACCTTTAAATAGTGAATATAACGCAAGGTATTTAGGTTGTAAAAGGCTTTATTCTCTACCGGTTCAACTTGGATTTGAAAAAAATCTAAGCAAAAAATTTCACAAATTTCCCCACCCTATATAGAATTAACCTATAACAGTAAAAACAATGGAAAAAAAATACAATTTTACCAATAGAGAGAAGATTTGGCTAAAATTTTGGGAGAAAGAAAAGATATATAAATTTAATCCGAAAAAGAGAGGAAAATTTTTTTCTATCGATACACCTCCCCCCACTATTAGCGGGAAAATGCATATTGGTCATGCTTTTTCTTATACACATCAAGATATAATTGCTCGGTATCATCGAATGATTGGGGAAAATGTTTTTTATCCTTTCGGCACCGACGATAACGGCTTGCCTACGGAGAAATTAGTAGAAAAAGAAAATAAGGTGAATATTTTCGAGATGAAAAGAGCTGATTTTGTGAAACTCTGCCAAAAAACTTTGAAAAGGGTGAGACCGAGCTTCGTTCAGGATTGGAAAAATATTGGAATGTCTTGTGACTTTGCTTTGGATTACTCCACAATTAGTAAAAAAGTTCAAAAGATAAGCCAAGAGTTTTTTATTGAACTCTACCGCAAAAATCGAGTTTATCGCAAAAAAATACCTGTTTTGTGGTGTCCTGAATGTCAAACTGCAATTGCCCAGGCTGAGTTAGAAGATAGAGAATTAGAAAGTCTTTTTGTGGATATCAATTTTGAATTAGAAAAAGGTAAAAAAATCATTATCGCTACTACCAGACCAGAATTATTGGCAAGTTGCGTGGCAATTTTTGCCCATCCTAAAGATAAGAGGTACAAAAATTTAACTGGAAAAAAAGCCATCGTTCCTATTTTTGGACAAAAAGTTCCCATTTTAACTGATGAAAAGGTTAATCCAGAAAAAGGAACTGGTCTTGTAATGTGCTGTACTTTTGGTGATATTACCGATATTGAATGGTATTTTACCCACCAATTGCCTTTAAAAATTTCTCTCAATCCTGATGGGACAATGAATGAAGTAGCAGGAAAATATAAAGGTTTGAATATCAAAGAAGCGAGAGAAAAAATCATTGAGGAGCTTGAAAAAGAAAGAAAATTAATTCAAAAAAGAAAAATTCATCATATGGTAAATGTTCATGAGAGATGCGGTAGAGAAATTGAAATTTTAGTAAGCTGGCAGTGGTTTATCAAATATTTAGACCTAAAAGAGGAGTTGATAAAAATTAACAAAAAAATAAAATGGTTTCCAGAGCATATGCAAAAGCGTTACGAGAATTGGGTTTATGGATTAAAATGGGACTGGTGCATCTCTCGCCAAAGATATTTTGGAATACCTTTTCCTGTTTGGTATTGCCAAAAATGTGGAAAAATAAAAATTGCCGATATTTCTCAATTACCAATTAACCCCCTAACTACTAAACCTAAAACTCCTTGTTCCTGCCAAAGTAAGGAGTTTCTTCCAGAAAAAGATGTCTTAGATACCTGGGCAACAAGTTCTTTAACTCCTTTCATAGCTACTGAACTACTAAAGGATAAAGAAATAAAAAAGAGACTATTTCCATTCTCACTTAGAGCTCAGGCCCATGATATTATTAACTTCTGGTTATTTTATACGATTGTTCGCTCTAAATTCCACTTTAATAAAATTCCTTGGAAGACAGTAATGATCTCTGGTTTTGTTTTAGATCCAAAAGGAGAAAAAATGTCAAAGAGCAAAGGAAATGTTGTCTCTCCTCAAGAGATTATTTCAAGATATGGAGCGGATGCTTTAAGACATTGGGCAGCTAAAGCCAGTTTAGGAATGGACTTAAGGTGGAACGAAAAAGAAATTAAAGGAAGCAAAAGAACGATTGTGAAATTATGGAATGCTGCCAGATTTTGCCTTTTACATTTAAAGGGTTTTAAAAAAGAAAGAATAGACTCAAGAGAATTAGAGGACGAAGACAAATGGATATTACACTATCTTCAAGAGACTGTAAAAAATTATCACACAAATTTTAAAAATTATGAATTTAAAAGGGCGAGAGAAAGCATTGATAATTTCTTTTGGAAATATTTTTGTGATAACTATTTAGAAATTGTAAAACCCCGGCTTTGTTATAATATTTTTTCAAAAACCGCAAAAAAAAGCGCTAGATTTACTTTATACACTTGTCTATTTTCTATTCTCAAGTTGTATGCTCCATTTATCCCTTTTATTACTGAAGAAATTTATCAAAAGTACTTCCGAACTTACGAGAAGAAAAAAAGCATTCATCAAACCTCACTTCCTGTGTCAGAAAACAGATTTTTAAATCAGAAAACAAAAGAACAATTCGATGAAATAATAAAAATCATCTCAGATGTCCGGAGATATAGAAGTAAGAGAAAAATTCCATTCAAAAAGACAATAGAAAAATTAATTATCCAAAATAATAATAAAAAGATAGAAAAATATTTTACTCTTTTAAAATTATTGTTAAATGTCAAATCAATTAAGATTCAAAAAAACAGATCAAAAGTTGAAAATTCACCCGATATTTTAATATTTCAGTAATCTGGTTT
>JAMWCJ010000018.1 GCA_023818645.1 Candidatus Omnitrophota bacterium
CGGGCATAATCTTAACGAAAAAAATAAGAACTTTAAGAAATATGTAAATAATAATCCCATTTTCAAATGGCTGTAAAAATTTCATGAAAAATTTTTTAAATTTCATCAAAAACTCCAATCTTTATCTTACTTTAATTATTTTAGGTATAATATAAAAAAATTGTAAAAAAATGAAAAAAATTTTTTTAATGCCGTTAAATTTAAAAAATAAGACAAAATTTTTACTTTCTCAAGTAAAAAAATTAAATCTTACTGAAAATTTTATATATATTACTTCAAACTTTTACAAAGTTCAAGATTTTAAAATAAATTTTTATAATTATTTTAAAGATTCTCCCCTTCCCCCAACCTTTACACTTAAATCACTTACTTTAAAAATTATTGAAGAGAGAAGTAATAAAAGAGTAATTAACGATATTGAAAAATTACTTATAATTCTTGAGATTATAAAAAAAGAAAATGGAGAAATCCCTTCATATACACACGAAGGATTTGCAAAGATGATACTAAATTTTATAAAAGAATTTAAAATCAACTCTACTACATTTGTAAAATTGGAAGAAATAAGAAACACAATTTTAAATTTTTCCTGGAAATATGAAAATAACAGGAAAAATATAGAATTTGCTTTAAGGATTTATGAAAAATATCAGGAATATTTATATAAGAAAAATTTAATAGATTTAGAAGATATCTATAATGAAGCGACTGGAATAAATCTAAACTTTAAAAACATTATATTTGAAAATATAGTTGAAATCCCCAAATATCAGAGAAATTTTATATGTAATCTTATTAATTCGGCAGAAACTGTTATTTTTTCTTATTATAAACCAGAATTTTTTTCAATTGATACACAACAATTAATAATAAATGAAACAATAGATTTTCTGAAAAATATGACTGATTGGGAGATAGAAGAAATTGATGGAGATAAGTATCAACCAGAGATTGAATGTTTTAATTTCACAACAAAAGAAGAAGAAATAAAAGGTATTATTAATTTAATAAAAATTGAAGTTGAAAAGAGAAAAATAAATTTAGATGATTTTTTAATAACCTGTCCAAATATATTAAATTATAGAAATTATATAAAAAGAATTTTTTCAAGATTTAATTTACCTGTAGAATTAATACCCGGGTATTCTTTTATTCTTGAACCATCAATTTCTCCTATTTTTGAATTTTTCATCTTTCCTGAAACATATAAGTGGAATATTTTAATGAATATATTGACATCTCCTTATTTTTCAAAAATAGATAAAAAGGGAGTTGAAGAGTTTTCAAAATTTACAAGAGAAAATTATGAAAAAATTGGTTTCTACAAAGACGACTTTGAAAAATTACATGATGAAAATATTGAAATAATAAAAAAATGTTTGGATTTAATAAAAGAAAAAATGACTCTTTCTGAATGGAGAGAAGTTTTAAAAAATATTTTGGAAATTACTGGGTGGCATCCTTCTGAAATAGAAATAGAAATTGAATTTAAAAAATTACTGGAAAAACTTGTAGGTTTATATTCTTTGAGTAGAAAAGAGTTTATAAATCTATTTACAAAACTATTAGAAATGGTAGAGATTGAGGAAGGGAAAGGGGAAGGAATTAGAGTCAGTGGTGTAATAGAAAGTTTAGGTATTGAAAAGAAAATTTGTTTTTTTTGTGGAGCAACAGAAGAAAACTTTCCTAATGCACCTAAAACAGAAGAACTATTGCTTCCAGATAGGTTAAAGAAAGATTTAGGATTAGATTATTTTGAGAAGAAAATAGCAAGGGATAGATCTGATTTCTATAGGATTAAAAATGAACATGAAAAAATAATTTTTACTTTTCCATCTAAAGTTGAAGATCAACTTCAAATGAAATCTATTTTTATTTTTGATATTCCGACTAAAGAAGAACTAACAAAGGAATTTTTAATTGTACCTAAAGAATTATTTAGAATTAAAATAGATTTTGAGAAATTTAAGGAAGAGTATATAAAAAATAACAAACTTATTATTGGAGTAACAGATTTAGAATTATTGTTGAGTTGTCCTTACAGGTTTTATTTAGAAAATGTAAAAAAAATAAAACCTTATAGAATTCCTGAAATTAAAGAAGCACCTGATATATTTGGGAAAATAATCCATGAAAGTTTCAGAGAGACATTTCAGAATGAAAAAGGAAAAATTATAAACCCACAAAAAATAAAGGAATATAAAGACAAATTTGAATTTCTAATAAATAAAAAAACTGATCAATATTTAGAAAAAAAGGAAATTTCAAATATTTATAGAAATATTGTTAGGATAAGGCAAAGTGAAATTTTGAATACGTTTGAAAAAATTATAGAAAATTTTTGTGGAACGACCTTATTGGACTTTGAGATGAATATCAATTTTGAAGATGAAAAAATAGTTAAAAATTTAATTTTAAAAGGTAGAATAGATATACTTGCAAAAATAAATAATAAACTTACAATAATTGATTTAAAAACAAGCACATCCTGGTATTGTTCTTATACAGAAAAAGATTTTTTTGAGCGAGGCAACATTCAGATACCTTTATATGTATGGATATATTCAAAACAGAATAAAATTTCTTATAAAGATTTGCAGGCATTTGTCTGGAACTTTAGTTTTATAAAAAAAGGTGAAGAGGATAAAATAATTTTTAATTATGATTTTTCAAAACCCAAGTTTAATTATATGGAAAAAATAGAAGGATATCTAAAAGATTTAACAAAGGAATTACTGGAAGAAAATTTTTCTTTTCCCCCAACAAAAGATGAATCTGAATGTTTTTTCTGTGATTATAAGGAGTTGTGTGTATATGGAGAATAAAATACCATTTGAAGCAGTTATAAAAGAAGCGTCAGCTGGAACAGGAAAGACATATTCAATTATAGAAAAAATTTTTGATTTAAAGAATAATTATGACTCTTATGAAATTTTAAAAAAAATCCTTGCAATTACTTTTTCAGAGAATGCAGCAATAGAATTAAAAAAAAGACTTATTGATGAAATTTTGAATAAAGAATATGAAAAATTTCCAGATACAGAAAAAATTAAAATACAGAATATACTTTTAAGAATTAATTTTTCTACAATTCATTCTTTTGCAAGGAAAATTTTGAAAAGATTTGCATTTATGCTCCAAATAGACCCATTCTTCAAAATAATTGAAGAAAAAGAAAGTGACATACTTTTTTCTGAATCTTTAAGCAAAATATTTTTGAATACAGAAAAAACAAAAATTTTTTATGAAATATTAAAAAATATAAAATTAAATCAATTTACAAAAATTATTTTTGGGATGAGAAAATTGCACCCATATGTTTTTTTAGGTTCATCACTTTTATCTTCTTCACTTACAGAATTAATGTCAAATTTTTATAAAAATGTTGATGATGAGTATTTTCTTTTAAAAAGAGAATTAGGTTATTTAGATTTCAACGATCTTGAAAAACTTACATATAGCATACTAAATGAAAATTCTGATTCACTTTTAATTCTTGAAGATTTTGACGAAAAAATTAACTTTATATTCATTGATGAATTTCAGGATACAAATTTATTGCAATGGAAAATAATTCAAAAACTAATAGAAGAATGGTTATCTGGATGGGGAGCAAAGGCTGAAAAAGGGGAAAAATATGGAATTTATATTGTAGGAGATAAGAAACAATCAATTTATAAATTTAGAGGTGCTGAAAGTAGTCTATTTGATGAAGCAAAAAAAGTCCTTCATGATTATTGTAGAGTAGAAAAATTAAAGATCAATTATAGAAGTTCTGAAAAAATTATTGAATTTGTTAATGATGTTTTTAAAAATGATAATGAGTGGAAAGGCGAAGAACTCGTTCCAAATAATATGATGAAGGGCTCACCTTCAAAAATAGAAATAGCATTCTTTAAAGAAAAGGAAAATGAATATCAATGGGTTTGTAATAAAATCTGTTCACTTTTAAAAAATGAAAATATTTTAGTTTTTGACAAAACTAATAAAAAATATAAAAAAATTGAACTCAGAGATATTATGATTTTAGTGAGAAAAAGAAATAAAAGTTTCAAATTACTTGAAGAGGAATTAAAAAATCATAATATACCTTATGTTGTGATTGGAGGAATAGGTTTTTATCAGGAATCAGAAATAAAATTTCTTCTATCCTTAGTTTATGCACTTATAGACCCTACTGACTATTATGCTCTATGGAATCTTCAAAATTCAATCTTTGAAATTAAAGATAAATTTTATAAATGGCGCGAAAAAATGAATGAGTATGAAATTTCATTTTTAATAGAAAAAGTACTTGATGAAATTAATTTCTGGAATAGTTTAAGTACTCAGCAAATTGCAAATGTAGAAAAATTCTTATCAATCTTACAAAACCAATCTCATTTCCCTCATTATCAAATCCTAAAAAATCTTAAAGAACTTTCCAAAAACCCTCTTGAACCAAAAGCAGATGTATTCTCAGTACATCAAAATGCCGTCAAAATAATGACAATACATAGAGCAAAAGGACTTGAAGCTCCTGTTGTTTTTCTTATAAATGTGGAAGATCTGAGATGCGATACAAAGAATGATATATTTTTTTATAAAAAGGTAGAAGATAAATATGTATATACATATAAAGACGAAAGTAATGAACAATTTAAGAAGGAATTTATAAATCAGATGTTAGAAGAAGAAAATAGAATACTCTATGTAGCTTTAACTAGAGCAATGCAATTCCTTTATATTACAGGTAATATAGAGAAAGAGGCTCCAATTCTGAATAAAATCAAAGAAATTAGTATATCTTATCCACCAGAAAAAGAAGAAAAAATTGGTCCCTTAAACCTTAAAGAAGTTAAAAAAGAAAGGGAAACAGAAATTCCTTTTACTTTTAAACCATTCATATCATTTACAAAAGAAAAAAGAGAGAAAGGGATTTCTTATTCAGAAACAATTATTGGTTCAATAATCCATAAAATTATTCAAGAAATAAGTAATGATTTTTTAGAGTATAGAGATGAAAAAATAAAAAACAGAATTAGGTTCTACTTACAAAAAGAGGGAGAAAAAGAAAAAATAGATGAATATGAAAAGAGAATTTTTGAAATTTTTGAAAATTTACAGAAAAATAAAGAAATTGTAGAAATTATAAAAGAAAGGGTATCGGAATATGTAAAAAGTGAATATCCTTTTATCTGTGAAATAAATGGAAAAATTTATGAAGGGGTGATAGATAAAATTTTTATAATGGAAGATAAAATAAAAATTTACGAATTCAAAGTATATCTATCCCCTTATAAAGATTATAGAAACCAACTTGAAATTTATAAAACCGCTGTAAGAAAAATTTTCAAAATAAACAATATTGAATGTTTTGTAATTGACCTTAAGGGTGCAAAAATGATAAAATTTAATTTTTAATAAAGAAAAACTCTGTCTGTAGGAAAATGGGAAAAATAGAGAATTTAATAAGAAAGATTAAGAAAAAAGAAATAAAAGTCGGTGTGATTGGACTTGGATATGTGGGTTTGCCACTTGTAATTAGATTTGTTGAAAGTGGATTTAAAGTGATTGGATTTGATATAGACCTTGAAAAAGTAGAAAAATTGAAAAAGGGCATCTCTTATATCAATTATATTCCATGTCATAAAATAAAAGAGTTACTTAATAATTTTGAACCAACTTTTGATATGAGAAGATTAAAAGAAGTTGATGCAATTTTAATATGTGTTCCAACTCCACTTAATCCTTATAGAGAACCTGATCTAACTTATCTATATAAGACAGCCAATGATATATATGAGAATTTAAGACAAGGACATATAATTTCACTTGAATCAACTACATATCCTGGAACTACAAGAGAAATATATCTCTCAAAGTTTGAAGAAAAAGGATTAAAGGTTGGTGAGGATTTCTTTTTGATATATTCTCCAGAAAGAGAAGACCCGGGAAATCCAAAATATAAAACAAAAGATATTCCAAAAGTTGTTGGAGGGATTACAGAAAATTGTAGAAAAATTGGAGCAGTTTTATATTCGCAAATAGTGGATAAAGTAGTTCTTGTTTCTTCTACAGAAGTGGCAGAAGCAACAAAACTTCTTGAAAATATTTATAGAGCTGTAAATATAGCACTTGTAAATGAACTTAAAATGCTCTTTGACAGAATGGGAATTGATATATGGGAGGTAATAGAAGCATCAAAAACAAAGCCATTTGGTTTTCAAGCATTTTACCCAGGCCCAGGACTTGGAGGTCACTGTATCCCGATCGATCCATTTTATTTAACATGGGTCGCTAAAAGATATGATTTTACGACAAGTTTTATTGAATTAGCAGGAGAAATAAATACTAGGATGCCTTACTATGTAGTTGAAAAGTGTATAGAAGGTTTAAATATGCAGGGTAAGTCAATAAAAGGAAGTAAAATTTTAATAGTTGGTATCGCTTATAAAAAAGATGTTGATGATATAAGAGAATCTCCTGCTTTCAAAATTATAAAAATCCTTGAGAAAAAAAATGTTGATAAAATAGATTATTATGACCCTTATGTAAAGGAGGTCAAAAAGACAAGGCAGTATTCAAAACCAATTTCTTCTATAGATTTTTACCCAGAAAAATTAAAAATCTATGACCTTGCAATTATAGTAACTGATCATTCAAACATTGATTATAAAACTCTTTACGAAAATCTCCCTCTTATTATTGATACAAGAAATGTATATAAAAAAAATCTTCCCAAAGTTATAAAAGCATAAAATTTACAATTTTAAAAGTTGACTGAAGAGAAAAAAAAAGTATAATGTATTTAATTTATGGGAAAAAAAGAAAAAATTGTTATTTATATTTTGTTTTCAATATTTATTGTATTGGTTATTATTTTAGGACTTTGGAAAATTAGTGAAAAATTTGCTGAGAAAACAAATATATATATTTTTTTAACCCGGCAGGAAAATAATAAAATAATTGTTGAACCAGTAAAAAGAAAAATTATATATTATGGTAGAATTGAAAACAAAATAGAAAATGCGATGAATGAACTTATAAAAGGCCCAACAGAAGAAGAAAAGGAAAGTGGCTTTTTTACTTGTTTAAATAGAAATACAAAAATTTTATATGTAAATATAGAAGGAGACACTTTAAATTTAGATTTTTCAAAAGAAGTAGAAGAAGGAGGAGGGACTTCATTAATGGAAGCAAGAATTGCCCAAATTGTTTGTACTGGGACTCAATTCCCTGAAATAAAAAAGGTGAGATTTTTAATTGAAGGAAAACCTATAAAATATTTTAGTGGAGAAGGTATAACAATAGTAGAAAAGCCAATTGGAAGAGATGATTTAAAAGAATTTGATATAGAAATAATAGAGGAGGGAAACATATGAAAAAAGGAATACATCCTGAATATAAGGAAGCAACAATAGTTTGTGCCTGTGGGAATATAGTTAAAACAAGGTCAACAAAACCAGAAATAAAAGTTGAAATTTGCAATAAATGTCATCCTTATTTTACAGGAAAACAAAAATTTGTTGATAGTACAGGGAGAGTAGAAAAATTTATGAAGAAATATGGTAGATGAAAAGATTAAAGAAATAGAAAAAGAATATAAAAATTGTCTTGAGTATTTATTACAAGCGAAAAAAGAACCCCAAAAATTTAAAGAAGTCCTAAAAAAGATAGGTATTTATGAAGAGATACTAAAACTTAAAAAAGAATACGAGAGAATTTTAGAAAAAATAAAAGAAGACGAAGTTATTATAAAGGGAAATGAACAAGAATTGAAAGAAATTGCAAAAGAAGAACTTGATTTTCTAATTAACGAAAAAATTAAAATAGAAAAAGAAATAGAAAATCTTTTAAATCCTAAAAGTGATATTGATAGTAAAAATGTTATAGTAGAAATAAGGGCAGGTACAGGTGGAGAAGAAGCATGTTTATTTGTCGCCGATCTTTTTCGTATGTATTTAAAATATTGCGAAAAAAATAATTATAAGGTTGAAATTTTAAATTCTCATCCATCTGAACTTGGTGGGTTTAAAGAAATAATTTTTTATGTAAAAGGCAATAATGCTTATGGTAATTTAAAATATGAAGGTGGTGTCCATAGAGTACAGAGAGTTCCGAAGACAGAAAGTTATGGAAGAATTCATACGTCTGCAGCAACTGTGGTAGTCCTTCCTGAAATAGAAGAGAAAGAAATCAAAATTAATCTTGACGACTTAAAAATAGAAACATTTAGAGCAAGTGGTCATGGTGGTCAACACGTGAACAAAACATCTTCAGCAGTAAGAATAACTCATATTCCTACAGGTATAACTGTAAGTTGTCAGGATGATAGGTCTCAAATAAAAAATAGAGAAAGAGCAATGAAAATTTTAAGAGCAAGATTACAAGACCTTTATGAAAAAGAAAAAAAAGAAAAAATAGATACACAGAGAAAAAAACTTATAAAAACAGGAGACAGAAGCGAAAAAATAAGAACATATAACTTTCCTCAAAACAGATTAACTGACCACAGAATTAATTTTACAAGTTATAATCTTGACAAAATAATGGATGGAGAAATAGATGAATTGATTGAACAATTAAAAAAACAGATGGAAAAAACTCAATAGAAATAAAATGATTTTATTGACATTTTTCTACTTTTAAGGTAGTATCAAAAAAGAGGGAGGAAAAAAATGGGAAAGAGAGTTTTAATAATTTTTATTATAATGACTTTTTTAACATTTGCGCAAGAATCTAAAAATCTGATTAATGAAGGGATTTTGTATTTAAAAGCAGAAGAATATGAAAAAGCAATAAATACCTTTAACCAACTAAGTAAAACTTCTTCAGAGAATTCTGATGTTTACTATTATCTTGGAGAAGCATATTTTAGAAAAGGAGAAATAGACAAGGCAATTTCAAACTTACAGAAAGCAATAAATATTAATCCCCAAAATTCTTCTTATTATTATACACTTGCTTTAATATACCTGTCTCAAAACAACAAAAATGAGGCGATTGATGCATTAAATAAAGTTATAAGTATTTCTCCTCTATCTTTTCACGGTAAAAATGCTCAAAAACTAAAAGATGAAATTGAAAAATCAGAAAAGGAGATTCAAATAGCAAAAAAATGGGAACAACTTGAAATAGAAGAAAAGAAGAGAAAAGAAGAAGAAAAAAAGGAAATTGAAGGAAAAACAACTTTTGAAGGACAAATAACCCAAGAAGAAAAATTTTTACCCCATCAACTTCCTGAAATGTCGCCATCTATTGAAACACCAGAGTCAGAGAAAAAATTAATTCCAATAAGTACAATTATAAAAAGAATTAAATTTGGAACTGAAGAAGTGAGAAAAAAAGCATCTAATGAAATAATTGTATATCCATCATCAGAAATTGAAAAGGTTATAGATGAAATTCTTTCTATTATTGAAAATACTGACCAACCTGAAATAAAAAGAAATTTAATAATTGCTGCAGGAAAAGTTTACACTGATGAGGTAATAGATATGCTTTTGAAAATTATAAAAGATGAAAAAGAATTATTTGAAATAAGAATTGTTGCGCTTGATATTATTGGTAATATAAAATCAGAAAAGGTAGTTGAAGAGTTAAGAAATGCACTTGTTGGAATGGTTAGTAAGAGGGAAAAAGAGAGAGAAGAAGCAAGAAAAAATATACAGGATATAAATCAAAAATTAGACGACCTTACTGCAAGAAAAATTGTTTTAAATAGTGAAACACAAAATTTAAATAATAGAATTTCTCAGATAGATAATCAACTCAATATTTTCCCTGAAGAGTTTCAATTTCCTCAGGGTGCACCTGGAACTGCTCCTGGTGGTAGGAGACCATTAACTGATAAAGAAACAAAAAAATTACTTGAAGAAAAAAGAACAATAGAAGAAAAAATTAAAACGAATAATGAAGAAATCGTTAAAATTGATAAAGAACTTGTAGATTTAACCGAACAAAAAAGAAAATATGAAGAATTACTTGAATTAAGAAAGAGGAAGATAGATATTTCGGGGATTGGGGCTTCGGCTGTAGTTGTACAACTGGAAGAACAATCAACTATACCTAAGGAATTTATATTCCCCTCTCCTGATTTTTCATACACTCAAAGAGAAACAGACGAACAAAAAAACGAAATTATTTTTGTTGTCAAACTTATAAATGCTCTTGCAAATTTAAGAGATACAAATTCATTATCAATAATAAAGAAAGCATGGAGAGAATTTGGAGTACCTGGATTGAGATCTTACTATTATATTGCTCTGGGAAAACTTGGAGAATACAGAAGTATTGATTTTATGGTTTCAAGATTAAAAGAAAACTATCCTCAAGGCAACAAAGAAGAAGAGATCTATATAAGAGCAAATATTATTGAAGTTCTTGGTGAATATTTAAAGCAAAATTATGATGAAGAAATAAAGGGACTTATAGAATATCTTGCAGAAGAAGGAGAATATCCACTGATTATAAGTGCTGCTAAAAAAGTCATATCTTCTCTCCCGAAAGAAGAGGTAGTAAACCAATAAAAAGAGTGGATTTAAGAGACCTTTTAAAGTTAACAAAAGATGAATTTCAAAAATATAATATAGATTCACCCTATTTAGAAGCAGAAATAATTATCTCTGAAGTTCTTAAAATAGAAAGACACAAAATTTATACAGAGAATATAAAGGTATCCGAAAGTAAATATAAAAAAATAAAAGAATTGGTTGAAAAAAGGAAAAGGAGAGTCCCTTTACCATATCTTATAAAGAAAGTTTATTTTTATGATTGTGAATTTAAAATTGAGAAAGGAGTTTTTATTCCAAGACCAGAAACAGAGTTACTTGTTGAAAAGACCATTAACATTTACAGACAATATTTTTATCCTGAAAAAGTTAAAATTCTGGATATAGGTACGGGAACTGGAAATATTTCTATTACACTTGCTAAAAATATTGAAAATTGCGAAGTTATAGGAGTTGATATATCTAAAAAAAGTTTAAGAATTGCTTACGAAAATTCAATTTTAAATAAAGTTGAAAAAAAGGTAAAATTTTTATTTTCTGATGTTTTTGAAAATATAGATGATAAATTTGAATTAATTGTTAGTAATCCACCTTATATAAAAGAAGATGAATATGAAAAACTTGCAGAAGAAATAAAGAAAGAACCTAAAAAAGGGCTTGTTGCTGGGAAAGATGGTCTTAAAATAATAAAAAAAATTATAGAAAAAGTTAGTTACTATCTTAAAAAGAAAGGATTTTTAATAATTGAAATTGGCTATAATCAAGTAAAAGAGATAAAAAAGTTTATTCCGAAAGAATTATGCCTTTTTGAAATAAAAAAAGATTTTTCTTTTTGTGATAGAATAATGGTCTTTAAAAAAATCTAAGATAATGTAAAATAATATCTAAATAAAAAAGGAGAAAAATGGAAAAATTTATTATTGAAGGCGGGCATAAACTTGAAGGAGAAATAGAAATATCGGGTTCTAAAAATGCTTCTCTTCCTATAATTGCAGCAAGTATAATGTGTGAAGGGAAAACAGTTTTATACAATGTTCCTGATTTAAAAGACATCCAAACGATGATAAAAATTTTAAACTTTATGGGGGTAAATACAAAATTTGAGAATAATACGCTTGAAATTGATCCATCGGGGATTTATCAATTTACTGCACCATATGAATTTGTAAGTACAATGAGAGGTTCAATCTGTCTTTTAGGTCCTTTACTTGCAAAATATAAAAAAGCAAGATTCTCAATGCCTGGTGGATGTGTAATAGGTCCAAGACCAATAGATTTACACATTAAAGGATTAAAAAAACTTGGAGTTCAAATAGAAAATGAAGAAGGGTATATAGTTGGTAAGGCAGATGTTCTTAAAGGAAATGATATTTTTCTTGGAGGAAGTTTTGGTTCAAGTGTGCTTGCTACAGCAAATGTTATGAGTGCGGCTGTTTTAGCAGAAGGAGAGACAACTATTGAATATGCTGCTTGTGAACCTGAAATAGTAGACCTTGCAAAATTTTTGAAAAAGGCAGGAGCAAAAATTTATGGTGAAGGTTCTCATCTTTTAAAAATTGAAGGTGTTAAAAAATTGAAAGGAGTTGAATATAAGATTATTCCAGATAGAATAGAAGGAGGAACATATATACTGGCTGGATATATTACAAAAAGTAAAATAAAAATTAACAATATTATTCCACAACATCTTTTTGCTCTTTTTGATAAAATTGAGGAATGTGGACTTAAAATTATTTACAAAAGTAATTTTGTTGAAACAATCCCAAATGATAAATGGAAGGCGACCGAAATTACAACTTTACCATTCCCTGGCTTTCCAACTGATTTGCAGGCTCAAATGATGGGTTTTTTATCTCTTGCAGAAGGAATAAGCATAATAACAGAAAAAGTTTTCCCAGAAAGATTTATTCATGTTGGAGAGTTGAATCGTCTTGGGGCTGATATAACCCTTGATGGTTCAAAAGCAATAATAAAAGGCGTAAAATCATTGAAAGGGGCAAAAGTAATGGCTTCTGACTTAAGAGCAAGTGCTGCATTAGTTCTTGCAGCTCTTACTGCCGAAGGAACTACAGAAATTTCAAGAATATACCACCTTGATAGAGGATATGAAAAATTTGAAAAGAAGTTAAATCTTCTTGGAGCAAAGATTAAAAGAATAAGGGAGGAATAAATGGAAAAAATCAATCTTATTGTCTGTGGTGCCTGTGGGCGGATGGGTAGTTTAATAGTTGAACTTGCTTTGAAAGACAATGTTTTTTTTATTAAAGGTGGGATTGAAGTTAAAAATCATCCGATGATAGGAAAAGAAATAAAAAGTGGAATTAAGGTCTTTGATAATCTGGAAAAAATAATTGAAAAAGATGATATAATAATTGATTTTACTGTTCCAGAAGCAACTATGAATTTTTTAGAAATAGTTAAAGAAAAAAAGGGTAAAATTGTTATTGGAACAACCGGTTTTAAAGAAGAACAACTTTCAAAAATAAAAGAAATTGCTAAATTTATTCCAGTTTTTTTATCTCCCAATATGAGTATTGGTGTCAATCTCTTTTTTGAAATTATAAAATTTGCAACCAAAATTTTAAAAAATTATGAAATTGAAATTGAAGAAATACATCATCATTTCAAAAAAGATGCACCAAGTGGAACTGCAAAAAAAATTGCTGAAATAATTTGTAAAGAAAGAAACTTAGAAATTGAGAAAGTTACAATGTATGGAAGAAAAGGAATAACAGGTGAAAGAGAATTTAATGAAATAGGGATTCATTCTTTAAGAATAGGAGATATAGTAGGCGAACATACTGTTTTTTATGGAGGTCTTGGAGAAATTATAGAAATTTCTCATAAATGTTATAATAGAGAAATTTTTGCTTCTGGAGCATTAAAAGTTACAAAATTTCTTTATAAAAAGGTAAAAGGTTTTTATAGTATGGAAGATTATATAAAAGAGGAGGTTTTAAATGTTTGAAATAAGTGAAACACTCAAAAAAATTCCACCTTATCTTTTTGTAGAAATAGATAAGAAGAAAAAAAATTTGATTGCAAAAGGAGAAGATATTATTGATTTTGGTGTTGGAGATCCTGATTTACCTACTCCATCCAATATTATAGAGGCGATGAAGAAAGCAGTAGAAAATCCAAAATTTCATAGATATCCTTTTGGAAAAGGAACTAAAGAATTCAGAAAAGCGATTGCTGATTTCTATAAAAAAAATTATGATGTTGATATTGACTATGAGAATGAAATATGTGTTTTAATTGGATCAAAAGAAGGAATTGCTCACTTTCCTTTATGTTTTCTTAATCCAGGTGATATATCATTAATTCCAGAACCAGGATACCCTGTTTATCATATAGGAACTTTAATTGCAGGAGGACAAAGTTATTTTTTACCATTAAAAAAAGAAAATAATTTTTTACCGCAAATTGAAAAAATCCCAGAAGAAATTGTTAAAAAAGCAAAAATTTTATATTTAAATTATCCTAATAATCCAACAGGAACTTTTGCTGATTATGATTTTTTAAAAGAAGCGATAAATTTCTGCAAAAAAAATAGAATAATTCTTATTTATGATGCTGCATATTCAGAAATATATTTTGAAAAAAGACCTGTGAATATATTTTCAATTAATGGAGCAAAAGATGTTGTAATAGAATTTAATTCACTATCTAAAACATATAATATGACCGGCTGGAGAATTGGGTGGGCATGTGGAAATTCTTTTTTAATATCTGCTCTTGCTAAAATAAAAGAAAACATTGACTCTGGTACATTTGAAGCAATTCAATATGCTGGATTAGAAGCACTTACAGGTTCTCAAGAATCAGTGGTAAAAATTAGAGAAATATATAAAAGAAGAAGGGACTTTTTTGCTTCTGGTTTAAAAGAATTAGGATTTGATTTTGACTTACCTGCAGGGACTTTTTATTTCTGGGTAAAAATAGAAAATAATTCAATCAATTTTGTTGATTTTTTACTTGAAAATGGTAAAATAGTAGCAACTCCTGGAGTAGGTTTTGGTCCTTCTGGTGAAGGTTATGTTAGATTTTCTTTAACAATAGATGAGCAAAAAATAAAAGAAGCAATTATAAGAATGAAAAAAATATGGGGAAAGTAATTATTATTGTTGATAATGAAAAAGATGCAGAAACTATAGAAGAAGGAGTGAAAATTTTAGAAGAATTAAAAATTACTTTTGATGTTAAAATAATTTCAGGAATGGACAATTTAAAATTGATTGATGAATTGATTGATTTTAGCGAGAGAAAGGAAATAGATGTAATAATTGTTTTCAATAGAATTTCAACCCATCTACCTGGTATTATTGCTTCTAAAACGATTATCCCAGTAATAGGAGTCCCGCTACCAAACAAAAATGTACAAACTGCTGATTATTTATTTTCAATAATCCAAATGCCTGAAGGTGTTCCGGTTGCCTGTATGTCTTTTGGAAAAGCAGGCATTAAAAATGCTACTCTATTTGCGGCTGAGATTATTTCAAGAAAGGAACCAAATTTAAAGGAAAAGTTAAAACAATTAAAAAATAATTTTATTTAAAAAGGAGGAGGGAATGATGATTTATGCAAAATATAAGGATGGTTTAGAAGTGAGTGAAAAAATTTTTAAAGTTTTAGCTAAGTTTGCTCCGGATGGTGTGATGGATGTTTTTGCTTCTGATCAGCACAGTTCTTATATTAAACTTACAAATAGTTTTTTAAAACATATAGGTCAAAATAGGGAAGCCACTGATGAAGATGTGAAAGAAGTTTGTAAAAGATTTGCTAAGCACCTTAGAGGAGAAGTTACTGCAGCATTATTTAATCATCTTGCTATTTTAACACCAGGATTTAAAGAAGCACTTGGTCCAGACATCCTTTTAATTGGAAGACTTGAACATACAAAACCAATTGAAATTGATGGTGGACTGGGAAAAATTGCTCGACTTGCAATAGAACCAGAAGAAATAGCTGATAAGGTAGATGCTTTCAAAACACTTGTTTATTTGAATCCTGACAACAAAGAAAGTTGGGAGAAGAATAAAGAATGGCTTTTTAATATTTTTGAAAAATGTAAAAAACTTGAAAAACCGCTTTATAACGAAACATTACTTGCTGATCTACCAGGAGAAACAAAATTACAAAAAGCAAAAAAATTGCCAGATGCTTTGATAAAAATGGCAGAGGACTTTTCTCAGTTTGGTCATTTTTACAAAACTCAAGTTCCTGTATTATGGGTAGAAGAAGATGGTAAAATAATTAATGTATGTTCTCCCCAGATTGTGCGAGATGTTGCTTCTGAAATGGAAAAAATATCTCCAAGACCTTTATTGTTATTAAGTGCTGCAGTTGATTTTGAACAATATGCAATTCAATATGGTTCAGTATGTGACCTTGTTGCCGGTCCTATGTGTGGAAGAGCATATTTTAAGGAAGCATTTACAGACCCAGAAACAAAAGATTGGAACACTCTTGAAAACTCCTTTGTTAAAATAGCAATACCAAGGATAAGACAGATAAGAACAATTACAAAAATTATGTCAAAACCTTGGTGGTATAAATTTGAATGGATACATAATGATGCAAAATCAATAATTAAAGAATCAAGAGAAATTAAACCAGGGCTTAAAGCAGATTTCGGATATTAATATGAAAAAATTAGGAATTATAACAACAGGTGGTGATGCTCCTGGAATGAACGCTGCTATAAGAAGTGTTGTTAGAACAGCCATTTATAATAATATTGAAGTTTTTGGAATTTATGAAGGATTTAAAGGATTATTTGATAAAAAGTTTGAAAAATTAACTTCAAGAAGTGTAAGTGGAATAATAAACCAGGGTGGAACAATATTAAAAACTAAAAGATTTTATGAATTTAAAAATAAGGAAGTAAGGGAAATTTGTTATAAAAATCTTAAACAAAAAAAGATTGAAGGACTTATTATAATTGGAGGTGACGGTTCTGCAAAAGGTGCTTATTTACTTTATTCTGAATTTAATTTTCCGGTTGTTCATATACCTGCTTCAATTGATAACGATGTCTATGGTACTGACTATACAATTGGTTTTGATACAGCAATAAATACTGCAATAGACGCAATAGATAAAATTAGAGATACTGCAACAAGTCATGAAAGAACATTTATTATAGAAGTCATGGGTAGGGAATCAGGAAATCTCGCACTTGAAATAGGAATAGTTTGTGGAGCAGAAATTGTAATAATCCCTGAAATTGAGTTTAATATTGAAAGTATTGTTAAAGAAATTAAGGAGGAAGAAAAAAAAGGGAAAAAAAGTTGTATAATAGTTCTGGCAGAAGGTGCTGGTAAAGCAGAAGATTTAGCAAAAATTTTAAGTAAAAAATTACCAGAAAGAGAAATAAGATATACTGTTTTAGGTTATATCCAAAGAGGTGGAAAGCCAACATATCTAACGAGAAAACTTGCAACAATTTTTGGAAATAAAGCAGTTGAACTTTTACTTAAAAATAAATATGGATATATGGTTGGTATAAAAGGTGAAGAAATTGTTGAGGTCCCTCTTATTGATGTTGTAAGTAAAAAGAAAAAACCAAATATAAACTATCTAAATATTATAAAAGAGATGGCTATTTAGGTATAATTATAAATGGCCTGGTAGCCAAGCGGGAAGGCAGCGGTCTGCAAAACCGCTATTCGCCGGTTCAAATCCGGCCCAGGCCTTTCATACCTCAATAAAATCCCATTTAAAAGGTGGAGTTAAGTATCCTAAATATTTATCAACAAAAATTCTTTCTTGTTCAATAGTTTCTATCCAAGTTTTAAATCTAAAAAATTCTTTCCAATTTTCAAATTTATTTCCTTTTTTCCAAACATTATAGATTAAACTTGATAAATCTTCGTCTCCTCTTCCGAGTAAACATTCTATAAAACTTGTTTCATATGGTTGAAATTTGAATTTTAAATGTTTATTTTTTTTAAGTTTTTCTGTTATATAGTTTCTTTTATCTTCATATTCCTCTTTTTTTATAAACCTTTCTGATTGAAAAGAAGTATGTGGTTTTGGAACAAATGTATTGAAAGAGATGTTTACATTTATTATCTTAGAAATTTCTTTTATAAGTTTAACAATATCTTCTAAATCTTTTTCTGTTTCTTGTGGTAATCCAATCATAAAGTATAATTTTATATGTCTGTAATTATTTTCTTTCGCTTGAATTACAAGTTTTATAAGGTCTTCATCTTTTATGTTTTTCCCAATTTTTTTCCTCAAATTCTCACTTGTTTCAGGAGCAAAAGTCAAATTTGTTTTTTTTATTTCTTTTATTTTTAATGCAAGTTGAAAAGAAAAGGTATCAATTCTTAAAGAAGGAAAGGAAATAGAGACATTTTTTTTCTTAAACTCTTCTACTAATTCTTTTACAATCTTTTCTATTTGAGGATGATCCCCAGCAGAAAACGACAAAAGAGAAATTTCTTCATAACCTGTATTTTTGTATGTTTCTTTAGCAATTTCTAAAATTTTGTCCCAATTTCTAATTCTAACAGGTCTCCAACAACTTCCTGATTGACAAAATTTACATCTCTGACCACACCCTCTCATTATTTCTATTGAAATTCTATCATGGATAATTTGGGTTAAAGGAACAACGTATTTTACAGGAAAGAATGCCTCATTTAAATCTTTTACAAATGCCTTTTTTACTTTTTCTTTTCTAAACAATGGGATAAAAATTGATTCTATTTTATTTAAGTTTTCAAGAATTTTAAATCTGTTACCCCTATATTCTTTCACAATATCAATTATTTCCAGTGAAACATCTTCTCCTTCACCAATAAAAAATGCATCTACAAAAGGAGCAAGGGGAAGCGGGTTGAAAGTAGAATTTCCTCCAACTATTATTATAGGATGATCTTTTTTTCTATCTTTCGAAAAAATCGGTATATTTGAAAGAGAAAGAATATTTAAAAAATTAGTGAAATTAAGTTCTGAAGATAAACTTACACCTATTATATCAAATAAAAAAAGAGGTGTTTTTGTTTCAAGGGTAAAAAGTGGGATTCCTCTTTCTCTCATTAGATTTTCCATATCAATCCAGGGTAGAAAAAATCTTTCACATATACAGTCATCTCTCTCATTTAAAATTCCATATAAAATTCTTAGACCAAGTGATGACATACCAACTTCATAAATATCAGGATATCCAATAGCAATTTTTACTTTGCCTTGTTTTTTTATATATACATTTATTTCTCTTCCTAAATATCTTGCTGGATTTTCAACTAAAGGAAGTAATTCTTCAATTTTTTTTATCATTTTTTAGAATAGTACTGAATGTTTTTCAATACTTGATAGAACTATAATTGATAAAATAGATACTATCAAACAAGAGCCACCATAACTTACGAAAGGAAGAGGAATTCCAACAATTGGAAAAATACCAAGTGTCATACCAAGATTTATTAAAAAATGGCTTGCAAACATAATAAAAATTCCAGTTGAAATAAGTTTTCCGAAAATATCTTTTGATAAATAAAGAATTTCAAAAATTTTATTAAGAAAATAAAAATAAATTAGAACAAAAATAACTACTCCAAGAAAACCAAACTCTTCTGCTAAAACACAAAAAATAAAATCAGTATGATATTCAGGGAGAAAAGCAAGTTTTGTCTGTGTTCCTTTCATAAATCCTTTTCCAATAAAACCACCAGAACCTATTGTAATTTTTGATTGAAGCAAATTATAACCTTTTCCAAGTGGGTCTCTCATTGGATTTAAAAAGGTCAAAATTCTTTCTCTCTGATAGTCCTCCATTATTGTCCATATTAAAGGAGAGGAGAAAATCGTAATTAAAAAAATTATAAATAATTGTTTTTTTGATATTCCAGCGATATAAGTTATACCAATAAAAATCAGTATAAAAATAATTGCTGTTCCAAGATTTGGCTGTTTAAAAACAAGGAAAAAGGGAATTGCAACAATAAGAAAAGATGTGAATAAAACTGAAAAACGTTTTATATCTCTTTTAGATAGATAAGATGATAGAGTTAGTATTATAACCAACTTAGCAAACTCTGATGGTTGAAAATAGAACCATCCCAATCCTATCCATCTTGATGCTCTCCCCTCCCCTTTTACTAAAACAATAGAAAGTAAAATAATAGTTAAGAAATAAAAGAAATATGATATCTTATCTAAATTTCTGTAGTCACTATTTTTAAATATTTTAACAAGAATACTTCCTATTATTACCCATATAACCTGCCTTATGAAAAAACCTTCTTTTGTAAGAATAACTCCTTTTGATGCACTGAAAAGAATAATAAGTCCTATAAAAATCAAAATATAGCTCAAAAAAATTATATCTTTTGTAATTAAACTATTCCTCAAATATTTCAGTTTCTGTTTCATTTTCTTCCTCTACTTTTTCTGGTAAAAATATTTTCTTTAATATTTTACCTGCTATTTCTGCTGCCTGAGGAGAAGAACCATAATCAAGGAAAACAACCACAGCAATTTTTGGATTATCAAAAGGTGCATAACACACAAAAGCACCATGAGTTGGCAAATCAAGTTCAGATGCAGCCCTTTGAGCAGTTCCAGTTTTACCCGCAATTTCAAGACCTTGTATCTGTGCTCTTGTTCCAGTACCGAAAACAACAACATTTCTCAATCCTTTTCTTAATATATCAAGAGCATCTGGATCAATATATACTGTTTTTTTTACATTTGGTATAAATTCTTTCAAAATGTCTCCTTTAGGTGTAATTATTTTTTTTACTATAAATGGTTGCCAGATATTTCCACCATTTGCAATAGTTGCAATAAGAGATAAAAGTTGAATAGGAGTAGTAGTAATTGGCCCTTGCCCTATTGAAAGATTTAATGGATCTGCTTCCTTAGGAGAAGGGATATAACCATTCGCCTCTCCAGGTAAATCAATGCCTGTTTTTTTACCAAGTTCAAATTTTTTTGCATAATCAATAATTTGTGAAACTCCAAGTTTTATCCCCACTGTTCCAAAAAAGATATTACAGGAAAATGGTAATGCAAGATTTATATCAACCCATCCGTGACCTCCTTCTTTCCAGCAATGAAAAATCCTATCTCCAACTTCAATTAGACCAGTACATTCTATTCTGTCATATTCCCGAATTGTTCCTGTTTCTAAAGCAGCGATTTCTGTTATTATTTTGAAAATTGACCCAGGAGGATACTGCCCTTTTATAACTCTGTTTAAAAAAGGGTTTTCTGAACCTCTTCTTCCCTCAAGATAATATAATAAATTATCAGGATCGAAAGATGGATTACTAACAAGAGCAAGTATTTCACCATTTCTTGGATCCATAATAGCAACACATCCTTTTTTATCTCCAAGTTCTTCCGCAGCAATTTCTTGAATTGTAGCATCAATTGTAAGGATAATTTCATTACCTGGTTGCCCTTCTTTTTTTCCAAAAACTTTTCTTTGATGACCAAGAGCATCTACTTCTACTTGAATCCCCCCTGGAATACCTCTTAGAAATTCATCATATTGTTTTTCAATCCCATCCTGTCCTATAACATCTCCTATTTTATAACCTCTTTCTTTCAATTTTTCAAGTTGAGATTTAGAAATCTCTCCAAGATAGCCAAGTAAATGAACTGTTTTTTTTCCAAATGGATATAATCTTTTTATTCCTTCTTGAACAAAAATTCCTGGTAAATTATAAGAATTCTCTTCCACTAAAGAAATTTCCTTACTCGTCAAATTCCTTTTAAGTACAACTCTATCAAAAGGATTTAAGTATTTTGCTGTTAATTTTCTTTCAAGATAACTTTTATCAAGATTTAAAATATTTGAGAGAATTTCAATTTCTTTTGCAACATTTTTCAAATCATATGGAACAAAAACAAGATTAATAGAAGGGATATCTTTCGCAAGTATTCTTCCATTTCTGTCATAAATAATTCCTCTTGGTATTCCTGTTTCAATTGTTCTAATACAGTTTTTCATAGAAAGTTGATAATAATATGGATATCTTAAGATCTGTAAATAAAAAGTCCTAAGTAAAATTAAATAGATGAAAAATAAAACAAAATTTTTTAAAAAATTTTCTCTTTCCATTTCTTTCTAATTTCTCTAATTATACTCTCAATCAAAATTCCAATGAGAAGATTATAAAAAGAAAATAAGATTGAATACTTTAATATTATTTTCCCATCCCAAAAACTTTCATTAATTTCTCCAAAAGAAAACATAACAAAATATAAAAAACTGAAAATAAAAATCAAACTACATTTACTTCTAATTGATTTTACCACAAAAAAAGAAGAAAAATAAACAATTAAAAGATATCTTATTGAAGTAATTCCTAAAATTTCGTTATTTAATATATCCTGAATTAAACCCAAAATAAGACTTAAAAATAGAGAAATTTCAACATTGCCATCAAAACTGAGTATCAAAAGATAGATGAGATAAAAAGAAGGAGTTATTTTGAAATGAAAAAAATTACAAAAAATATACTGAAAAATAGAAATGATTAAAACCTGTTCTAAAACAACAAACAATTTTTTATTTTGCAATAATTACCTCCTTAAAACCATAGGAATATATATAAGGTTTTACAAAAATATTTAAAAAAAGAGAATTACTATTTTTTGAAATCTTTACAACTTCTCCTATTTTTAAACCTGAATAATAATATTCACTAAAACCCGAAGTGTAAACCTCATCCCCTATTTTTACCTTACTATCATAAGGTATATATTTCATCAATAGGAAAGGTGCATAGCCACCTTCAACTATTCCTATTTCTCTTGTTGATGAAATAATTACACTTATCTTTGTTTTTTTATTAAAAATTGAAATTACTTTAGAATATGACTCATTAACTTCTTCTACTCTTCCCACTAAAAAGATATCTTTGGTGAAAACAATATTATTTTCTGATATTCCATCTTTTCTGCCTTTATTTATAAAAATCTCTGCTGGAAAAATATGTGGTTTTATAGCAATAACTTCTGCTACTTTAAAATTTGAAATTATTTTTTTTTCCTTTAGTTCCAGAAGTTCTCTTAATCTTTTATTCTCCTGAATAATTTCTTCATAATTTATAAGATTTTCTTTTACAAGTTTAGTATTTGAATTAGAAAAGTTTCTTTTAAAAGAAATTTTTTCAATAAAATAGGAAGTAAATAACATTAGTATAAAAATTAGTTCTCTTCTGAATCGCCAAAGCATTTTTATTCCTGAGGGATTTGTTTAAAATACTTTTCCTCTTCAAGCATTCTACCTGTTCCTCTTACTACAGCAGTCAGAGGGTCTTCTGCTATATAAACAGGTAGTTTTGTTTCTTGAGATATAAGTTTATCGATCCCTTTTAAAAGAGCTCCCCCCCCGCTAATTACAAGACCTCTTTCTATCAAATCACTTGAAAGTTCAGGGGGTGTATCTTCAAGAATATCGCGAACTGCATTAACAATTATATTTAGGGTATCTCTTAATGCTTCCCTTATTTCTTCTGAATTAATTTTGATAACTTTTGGCAATCCTTCCAACAAGCTTCTTCCATGAACTTCCATTGTAAACTCTTTTTCAAGTGGATAAGCAGACCCAATTTTAATTTTTATTTCTTCTGCTGTTCTTTCACCAACTAAAAGATTATATTTCTTTTTTAAATATTCTATAATGGCTTCATCCATTTCATTCCCTGCAACTCTTAAACTTTTTGTAAGAACTATTCCTCCAAGAGAAATAACAGCCATTTCAGTTGTCCCTCCTCCAATATCCAAAATAAAACTCCCACAAGGTTCTTCAACAGGAAGTCCTACTCCAATTGCTGCTGCCATAGGTTCTTCTACAAGAAGTACCATTCTTGCTCCTGCTTTAAGCGCTGTTTCTCTAACCGCTCTTCTTTCCACATTTGTTATTCCAGAAGGAACAGAAATTACAATTCTTGGAGGTAAAACAAATCTATGTTTTGGTGTTTTAACTTTTAAAATAAAATATCTTAACATCTCTTCACACGCCTCAAAATCTGCAATAACGCCGTCTTTCATTGGCTTCATAGCAACTATATTAGAAGGTGTTTTACCGAGCATTTTTTTCGCTTCTTCCCCAACTGCAACAACTTGTTTTTTATTTGTATTTATTGCTACAATGGATGGTTCCATTAGAACTACACCTTTACCTCTTACATAAACACATGTATTGGCAGTTCCAAGGTCAATACCAAGATCGCTTGAAAAAAAACTTAAAAATCTTACCATTTTTCTCCTTTCTTTCTACTCTTCAATTATCTTATAAACAATATCTCCTTCTCTGACATGTTCATTTACTTTAATTCCTATTTCATCGCCTTCTTTTGCAATTTCTATTTCTTGATGTTCTTTCTGCATTGATTCTACTGTCTGACTTAAATCTGTAGTATGTCCTTTAATATGAATCTTATCCCCTTTTCTTAAATTTTCTCTTGTAATTTTTATCGCTGCAACACTAATTTTTGTATAATAATGCGATACTTTCCCAATCTCAATTTCCTTCATTTCCTATCACCTCCTTTTGTTGTTCAATTAAATTTATAAAAAATTCAACCAACTCTTTATCAAACCATATACCTGCATATTTTTTTAGTTCTTCTATTGCCTCTCTTTTGCTTAGTTTTTTTCTATAAGGTCTTTCTGAAGTCATAGCACTGTAAGCATCTGCAATAGCAATTATTTTAGCATATAAAGGAATTTTTTCATCTTTTAATCCATAAGGATAACCACTTCCATCTATTCTTTCATGGTGATAAAGACAGGCCTCTTTTTCTTCCTTACGTAGATTCAATGGTTCAAGAATCTTTAAAGTTATTAAAGGATGTTGTTTAATAATTTCAAATTCTTCTTCAGTCAGTTTCCCAGGTTTTAACAAAATATTATCTCTAATTCCAAGTTTTCCAAGATCATGAAGATAAGAAGAATTTTTCAAAATCTCAATCTCTTCATCCCTTAATTTAAGTTTTTCACCAATCAACAATGCATAATAAGCAACTTCTTCTGAATGACCTTTTGTATATTTATCTTTTGCTTCAAGAGATTTAACCAGAGAACCGATAGTATTAACATATGAATTCTGAACCATTTCAAATAAAATAGCATTTTCAATACCTATTCCAATCTGAAGAGAAAAAGATTCAAAAAATTTTATTTCTTCTTCTTTTATTGGTTTTTCATTTTTAAATTCAATATCAAGAAACCCTATAATTTTTTCTTTTCCTTTTATTATTATTTTTAAATCTGTACTATTATCAAATTTATTAACATACACATTTTTATCTTTAAAAAATCTTTCTATTTCATAATTTTTATAAATAACTTTGATCTTTTGCAATACATTTTTAAATTTATATTTTTTTAAAACATAATTATTGTTTTTTGTGTCAAAAATATATATCCCTATCCTTTCAGGAGTAAACATATTATCAAGAATATTTATTATTGTTGTCAGAATAGTTTCTAAATCTGAAAGAGTAATGATTGTTCTATTTAATTGTAAAATTGATTCTATCATTTTAAACTTTGTGAGTTCCCTTTCTAAACTCTTTAGTTTTATATATTTATAAATTTTTTCTAAAAAATCTTTAATATCAAATGGTTTTTCAATAAAATCATCTGCTCCCATTTTAATTGCTTTAACAATATTATCTGTTGTTCCAAATCCTGTAAGAATAATTACAGATATGTTTTCATTTAATTTTTTTATTTCTTCTAAAACTTTAAATCCTTCTATATCTGGTAATTGAAGGTCCAAAATTATAAGGTTGTAGTTTTCTTTTTTTATTTTCTCTATTGCTGATATCCCGGATGAAACATAATCAAAAGAAAATTTTTTTGAAGTAAGTATTTCTATTAAAAGATCTATTATTTCTTTATTATCTTCAACTATTAATATTTTTTCTTCCATATTTTTACTCCATAATTTTATATTAAGATTTTTTTTCTATTTCACATTTTAAACTAAAAAACTTTCGTTTTTTTCTTCAATTCTTCAGGTAAATCTTCTATATTAATTATAACCTTTTCACTATTTAAAACAAAAATCCTTTCTATTATATTTTTTAGTTCTCTCACATTCCCAGGCCAATCATAATTTAAAAAAGCTATTTTTACTTCCTCACTAAAATCTTTTATTTTACTATAAATTCTTTTTTTATAAAAATTTATGTAATAGTTCACAAGAGGAATAATATCTTCTTTCCTCTCTTTTAAAGGTGGGATTCTAATTGGAATTACACATAATCTATAGAATAAATCATCTCTAAATTTACCTTTTTCAATTTCTTCTTTTAGATCTTTTGAAGTTGCTGATATAATCCTTGCATTACTTTCAACCAATTCATTACTTCCAAGAGGAGAAAATTTTTTTTCTTCAAGAAATCTTAAAAGTTTTACCTGAATATTCTGTGAAATTTCACCAATCTCATCAAAAAATAGAGTTCCATCGTCAGCAATTTCTATTTTTCCTTTTTTACTTTTATATGCATTTGTAAAAGCGCCTTTCTCATATCCAAAAATCTCACTTTCAAACAATGTTTCGGGGATTGCAGCACAATGAACAACAACAAATGGTTGATTTTTCCTTGAACTTTTTTCATGGATATATCTAGCAATTAATTCTTTACCAACACCTGTAGGTCCTGTTATTAAAACAGGAGCATCTGTTAAAATACTTTTTTCAGCAATTTCTATTACTTTTTTCATTGTCTCACTTTTATAAACCAAAGTATCTAAAGGATACTCAGTTTGTATTTCTTCTTTTAATAATTCTATCTGAGTAAATAAATTTTTTGTTTTTAATGTTTTTTCAATTATTAAAATAAGTTCTTCTATATCAAATGGTTTTGTGATATAATCAACCGCTCCTATTTTCATTGCTTCAACTGCTGTTTTTATTTGTGAGACTGCCGTTAACATGATTACAGGAATATCTTTATAATTTTTTTTAATCTCCTTTAAAAGAGAAATCCCGTCTATATCTGGTAGAAGTATATCAAGAATTATTAAATCTGGATTTTCTTTTTCAATAAAAAACATTCCTTCTTTTCCATTTGAAGATAGAATAATTTTATACTTATCTTTAAGAGCAAATTTTAAGGATTCTCTTACTCCTTCTTCATCATCTATAATAAGTATTCTATTCATTTTTCAATGGTAAATTTATAATAAAATCTTTACAATCTAAATTAAATATTACTTTAAGTGTTCCCTGATGTGCTTCAATAATTTTTTTTGCAAGGAGAATTTTTATAGAAAGTGAAGTTTTTAATTTAGGATTAAATGGTATAAAAATCTCTTCTTCTCTATCAAAAGGTATATTTTTACCCTTTTTACATATAACAATTTCACTATTATCATCTTTTTCATCAATATTAATTGAAATCTCCCCTTGTTCTTCCATAACTTCTTTCAAAAAATCTATTATATAACTAAATGCTTCTTTCAACTTAATAATATCCCCTTCAATTTTTTTTGTAAGATTTTTATGATTTTTTATATTAATTCCTGTGTTATTTGTAAAATCTTCTATAAACTTGTCTAAAAAAAATACATTTTTTTTCAGTTCAACTGTTTCTCCAATTCTATTAATCCAGTCAACAATTTCATTTATTTTTTTTATCTCTTTGACAACAATTTCAGAAAACCTCTCACGAAATTCTTTATCATCATACATAGTAGGTAACATTTGAGCAAAAGTATTTATTGCAACAAGAGGATTTTTTAACTCGTGTGACAACCTGGATGAAACAAACCCCCAGAATTTATCTCTCTCAATATTTTCTCTCTTTTTTTCTATTTCCTTAATTTCTGTTAAATCTCTAAATATACCAACAACTCCAACAATATTTTCATTTTCATCTTTTATTATGTTTGTACTGATACCAAGTATTGTTTTTGTTGGTAAAAATTCAAGTTCTTTTCTTGAAATAATTTCACCATATAATAAAGACCTTCTAAATAGATCGGCAATTTGAGAGCCAATTTTTTCTATTTTATTTCCTTTCAATTTAGAAAAAGATATTCTTAAGATTTTCTCTCCTTCTTTGTTCAGAAAATTAATTATACCTTCTTTATCCACTACTAAAATACCGATCGGTAAATTTTGAAAAATGAATTCCTGATATTCCTTTTGATAATTTATTTCATTATATAGAAAAAAATTATCAAAAATAATTGCAAGATAGTCAGAAAGAATGTTTAAAAATGAAATTTCTTCTTTAGTTATTTCCTCATTTATACTCTTCTCGCCTACAGAAAAAAAACCTATTAATTTGCCATTAAGTGTCCTCAATGGAAAAACTAATACACATTTTAAGATAGAGGCAAAATTTTTTAGATCAATATTTGTAATTTCTTCCTTAAAATTGATAATTTTACCTTTTTCTACAAACCAATTTATAATAGGGTCATCAGAAGTTAATTTTATATCTTCACAAATCTTTTCATCTATTCCTATACTAGAATAGATTTTAAAGTAGGGTCCTTCTTTTAGAAAAAGTGAAATATAATTAAAATGGAAATATCTTCTTAAAATTTTTACAATTTCATTACATGCTTTCTTTATATCTAAAAAATTTTCAGTAATACAATTAAAAAACATCTGGAAAAACATATCCCTCTTTTCAACCTTTTCAT
>JAMWCJ010000093.1 GCA_023818645.1 Candidatus Omnitrophota bacterium
GACACCGTCATTCTTTGGTGGAATATAACCTTCCCAATCCTCTATATACATTCTAAAAGCCATTCCAATCTGTTTTAAATTATTTGTGCATGTTGCAAGACGTGCTTTATGCCTTGCCTGATTTAAAGCAGGAAGCAAAAGCGCAGCAAGTATAGAAATTATTGCCACTACAACAAGAAGTTCAATTAGTGTAAAGCCATGTAAGTTTTGTGAGATATTTTTTAAAAAATTTTTCCTCATTTTCCACCTCCTTTAAAGTTTAAAAGCCCAATGGATAAAATAAACTATATTGATCTGTATTTCCTGTTGCAATATTACTTATATCTGATAAATTTAAGACACTCATTCTATTTCCCCACTGGTCTTTCTTAGTTCCAGTACTTCCTCTAAATTCCACATGACCGTCAAGGAAAAGAATATTTACTCCATCAAAAGAATGATTAGGCATATAACTTTGATTTCTGATTAAATATCCACATAATATATTTGCCTGTTTTCCTGTATCATAATATTGCCAGTCACCTTTTACATCAGCCATAATTGCATATTTTTTAGGGCTCCTTTCATCTTTCTCTGTAAAATTCCTTGCATATGCATATGAACAATTTCTCCAGTCAGCAATTCCTGTTGGTGATTGAGTTTTTGAACTTGCAGGACATATAAATAAATTATAGTTTTTCAAATAGTCAGGACCTTCTTTTGCAGGAGAGTTATAGTATACATATTGACCTGTAAGAAGAGATAAAGATGCAGAGGATGAATTTGCTCTTGGTTCATAGGCAGTTGGAAAAAACTTATCATAATCATTTCTGTACATACTTAATGATATATAAATCTGCTTTAAATTATTCATACATACTGATATTTGAGCCCTTTTTCTTGCTTGGTCAAGTGCTGGTAAAAGCATCGCTGCAAGAATCGCAATGATAGCAATTACCACGAGGAGTTCTATCAGGGTAAATCCATTTTTTTTCATAATATCACCTCCTTTTTTAAATTTTTCTTTCAACTAAAATTGGCTTTATTTTAAAAATCTCTTTTGGATAATTATTTTTTATAACAATTTCAAGTTGTTCAACTAATCCCTCCTCATTTATTGAAATTGATGGAAATTGTGGAGTAAGTTCAAAAGAGTGTGAAGTATTGAAGTATCCAACCATTATATAATCAATACCAAGCCATAAGTTTTTTTCTTCAAGTATTTTCTGAACATCCCTTCCAACATTATCAGCAAATGCAAATATCCCATCTATCCTTTTTTCTCTTTTTAATATTTCTTCAATTCTTTCTCTTAAATACTCATTATTTTTATTTATAATGAGAAATTTCTCGTCAAAATTAATTCCATATTGAGCAAATGCTTTTTTCACACCTTTTAATCTTTCCTTGTCAATATTTGTTTTATAGAAAGGAAAACTCTGGGTTACAATAATTATTTTTTCTTTTCCCTTTTCAAAAAGATATTTTGTACCTATATATCCTCCAAATTCATAATCACTTAAAATATATGTTGCAGTAAAATCAAAATCTGTTTCAAACCTGTTTATAAAGATTAAATTTCTAATTTTTGGAAGATTATCTTTTATAAAATTGAATGGGAAATATCCAATTCCATCAATAACAAAAAACTCAGGACTATTTCCTATAATTTCTTTAATATGAGATAAAATTTTTTCAGTAGGTTCAGAAAGGTCTATTAAAAGTGGAAAGTATTTATTCTCCTGAATTTTCTTTACAATCAATCTTGTTAAAAATTCATAAACATGCCCTGTGCTTCTCTCAATAATTACTCCCAATCTATAATTAAGCCTTCTACTCTCTTTATTCCCCACAACACTTCCAACCCCTGTTTTTCTTTCAATAAGACCTTCATTTTCAAGTAAACTTAAAACCTTATTTATTGTGCTTCTATTAACTCCAAAAATTTTTGCAAATTCATGTTCAGTAGGCAATTTTTCTCCAGGATTTTTTCTAAAAATTTCTTCAATAATTTTTTCTTTTAAAACCTCAATTTTTGACTTAAATATCTTTTCCATTTACTTTGTTCAATTGTTCAACAAAGTATACCTTAAATTTTTATTTCTGTCAAGAGAAGATTTTTCTGGTCTTAAAATTATTGGAAAAATTATGTGCTAAAAAAATTTAGAAGATGTATAATTTTATTATGGAAAGAATTGTTTTTGGTCCTGTTCCTTCAAGAAGATTTGGACAGAGTTTGGGGATAAATAATATTTTTTCACCTAAAAGATGCAGTTATTCCTGTATTTACTGTCAGATTGGCAGAACTTTAATTTATGAAATAGAAAGGAAAGAATTTTATAAGGTTGAAGATATAAAAAAACAGGTAAAGGAAGTTATTGAAAATTTAAAGGGTAAAAAAATTGATTATATTTCTTTTGTTCCTGATGGTGAACCAACTCTTGATATAAATCTTGGTAAAGAGATAGAAATTTTAAAAGAGTTTGGAATAAAAATTGCTGTTATTACAAATTCTTCTTTAATATGGAGAAAAGATGTAAGAGATGATTTAAAGAAAGCAGATTGCGTTTCATTAAAAATAGATGCTGTAAGTGTGGCTATATGGAAAAAAATAAATAGACCGAACAAAAAAATTAATCTTGAATCAATACTTGAAGGTATTCAAATTTTTTCAGAAGAATTTAAAGGACAACTATTAACAGAAACACTTTTTATTAAAGATATAAATGATAGTAAAGAGGAGATAGAAAAAATAGGCGAATTTATAAAAAAGATAGAACCTGAAATTGCATATATTGGTTATCCTACAAGACCTCCTGCTGAAAAATGGGTAAAAATTCCTGAAAAAGAAAAAATTGATTTTGCATATATTGTTTTTAAAAGTAAGAATTTAAATGTTAAGATTATTGAGAAAAAAGAGGAAAGAGAATTTGGATTTACAGGTGATTTAGTTGAAGATATTTTAAGTATTGTATCAGTCCATCCTATGAGTGAGAAGGAAATTAAGAAATTTGTGAAAGATAATCGTGGTTCTTTTGATTTGGTAAAAAGTTTGATAGACAGAGGCGAGATTGTTGAAGTTGAATATATGGGAGAAAAATATTATAGGAGAAATTTAAATAAATGGAAGAATATGATGTAGTTATAATTGGTGCTGGTCCTTCTGGATGTTTTGCTGGAATTTTCAGTTCTGAAAGAGGCAAAAAAGTTGCAATAATTGATAAAAATAGCCAGATATGTAAGAAATTACTTTTAACAGGTAAAGGAAAATGTAATTTAACAAATATGAATGAAATGAATGATGAGTATTTATCAAAGTATAAAAATGGAAAGTTTTTAATAAATGTTTTTCATCAGTTTTCAAATAAAGACCTTTTTGAATTTTTCGAGAATAATGGACTTAAACTGAAGATAGATACAGGAAAAAGAGTATTTCCTGAAAGTGAAAAGGCAGAGGATGTTGTAAAAACAATAAGAAAGGTTATTAATAGAAATAAGGTTAAGATCTTTTTAAAAGAAAAGGTTATTGATATTGAAAAATTAAAGGATGGATTTAAGATTATAACTGATAAAAGAATTTTTAAATGTGCGAAAGTTGTTATTTCAACAGGTGGTAAAAGTTTTCCAGAAACTGGTTCAGAGGGAGATGGCTTTGTTTTTGCTAAAAAATTTGGTTATAAAATAATTGAACCTGTTCCTGCTTTATGCGGAATTGAGATAAAAGAAAATTTTATAAAAAACTGGCAAGGAATAACTTTAAGAAATGTAAAAGTAATTGCATATCTTGGAGATAAAAAAATAGGAGAGGAATTTGGTGAATTTCTGTTTACTCATTATGGAGTTAGTGGACCTGCAATTTTAAATTTAAGTGGAGATATATCTGAGAATTACAAAAATGGAGAGATAAAATTAATAATAAACTTCAAACCTGCTTTAAATGAAAAAATACTTGATAAAAGATTGCAGAGAGAGATAAAAGAAAACCAAAATAAAATATTAAAAAACCTTTTTAAAAATCTTCTTCCTTCGGGTCTAATCAATCAATTTTTAAAAATTTCAGGAGTTGAAGAAGAGAAAAGAGCAAATCAAATAACAAAACAGGAAAGAAAAATCCTTATTAAAAATCTTTTAAGTTTTCCTATCACAGTTAAAAAACCAAGACCATTTTATGATAGTATGGTTACAAGAGGCGGCGTATGTATAGATGAAATAAATCCCAAAACAATGGAATCAAAAATTGTAAATGGTCTTTATTTTGCAGGCGAAGTAATTGATGTAGATGGGAAGACGGGTGGATATAATTTGCAGATGTGTTTTTCTACTGGATATGTTGCCGGCATGAATACTTAAGCAGAAAAATAAAAATTTTTTCCAATCTTGTTTTTTTATAAATTCTTTTTATTCTCACTATTTCAAAAAAAATTTTACTTTCTGGGGGATATTCTACTATATATTTTTAAAGAAGCAATTGGAAATTTGAGGAGATAAAAAAAAGTGTTAAAATAAATTTGGTAAAATGAAAAAAATGGATTATTGGTATGCTTAATTTACCCGTTGGAGAATCTCTTCTTCTACAGGTCATTATATATGCTACTTACTTGCACCAAAATGGAGGTAAGTAATGATGAAGATAAAACAGGAAATAGAAAGAATTGCTAAATTAAAAGAAGAGGAAATAGGACCTACTGAAGAAAACATAAAACAAAAAATTATGGTACCAATACTTGAATTGTTAGGTCATAAAAGAGAAAACTTGGAATTTGAATATCGTACCCGAACTGGAGGTAAGATAGATATTTATATCAAAAATGTGCCATCGGATTGTAAAGTAATCATTGACACTAAAAACTACAATGAAAACCTAAACGATTATATTGAGCAAATTAAAAATTATACTTTTGATGAAGGAGCATTGCTTACAGTAATAGCAAATGGCACCGAAATTAGAATCTATAGCCCACTTCGTGGAGTATCATTTGAAAGGTCATTATTATATTCTTTTAAAAGACAAGACCTTAGTAAAGATGCTATTTGGAATCTATTTTCAGATCTTCTACATATTGATAACTTGCAGAATAGAAATGTGCTCAAGAAAATAGATGAGAGAGAGCGAGAAATAAAAAATGTTATGTTGAAGGAAGAAGAAGTTAAGCATGAATACAATAGTAAAATTGAGGGTATTGACTATGAAATTGAAACGAAGGAAGAAGAGATTAAGAATTTAAAAAAAGAAAAAGAACTACTGGCAAAAGAACTGAAAAACAAAATATCAGAGATTTGGGATGCAGTGGGTTTACCTACAGATCTTTTTAGGAGTATTACTTCTTTTGAGAAAACATCCATTGTTGTTTCACCTTTAGAAAGTGAAAAAGCCAGGAAAGTAACTTTGCAAGAATTAGTAGATGCTGGGCTTGTTAGAGATGGGCAAATCTTATATTTTTTCCATCGTGGGCGAGGAGTATTTAAAGATGAACAAGCAGAAATAGTAGCAAATCAAAACAAATTAAGATATAAAGGTGATGGTAAACTTTACTCAATTTCAGAATTGGCTAAGAAGATAGATATAAAACTAGGTTTTAAACGGGATGAACACGGTGTAGCAGGTCCTAATTACTGGCAAACTGAAGATGGAAGATTATTACATGATCTAAATGAAATAGTGAGGCAAAGGCAGAAATAAAATTTTACCCAATATAGTAAAAAAACTAAAGAGACACGCAGAGATACGATGGGAAGTATTGTTTTTGTGGTTTTTGATTTGATCATATTAAAAAGAGTGTCAATCTATGCTACTACTTCCGGCTGAGTTTTTTATTTGCACTGAATTTCAGATATGTGATCAGTATTAAAGAAGTGATGATAAGAGTAAAAATAGATTAGTTATATAATAAAATAAATGGGAAAATTTTGATTAATAGGAGTCAACTATATAAATTTAAAAAATGAAAAAATTAATTAAAAAACCGGTTTTCAAAGAGCAAGTGATAAATTTTTCTGAGCAACTTATTAGAAGTAGCGACAATAGCTTGTTTATAAGATTTCCCTTCAGATATTTTTTTAAGGTAATAATTTTTAAATTCTGGACAATGTTTTCTTACACATTCAGCCATAATAAAGGATATTCTTCTTA
>JAMWCJ010000094.1 GCA_023818645.1 Candidatus Omnitrophota bacterium
GCTGCTTTAAGTTATGTTAGAGCATATTCTGAAAAATTTGGAATAAATCCAGATTTTTATAAAGAACTGGACATCCATATTCATGTCCCTGAAGGAGCAATTCCCAAAGATGGACCGTCAGCAGGTGTTACAATTGTTACTGCACTTGTTTCCAATCTAACAGGTAAACCTGTTGATGCGAATGTAGCAATGACAGGAGAAATAACATTACAGGGAAAGGTTTTGAAAATTGGAGGACTTAAAGCAAAAATTCTTGCAGCACAGAGAGCAGGGATTAAAAAGGTAATAATTCCAAAAGAAAACGATAAAGATCTGATTGAAATACCGAAAAAGATTAAAGAAAATATTGAAATAATAGAAGTTGAAGAGATTAATGAAGTATTAAAAATTGCTTTAATTTAAGGAAGGAGTTAAAATGAAAAAGCATAAACTTTTTACCCCTGGACCAACAAGTATTCCAGAAGAGATCTTACTTGAAATGGCAAAACCAATTATACATCACAGAACAGATGAGTTTTTAAGTATAGCGAAAGAGGTATTTGAAGGTCTTAAATATCTATTTCAAACAAAAAATGATGTTTTAATTTTAGCATCTTCTGGAACAGGAGCAATGGAAGCAAGCATAACTAATTTATTTTCAAAAGGTGAAAAGATAATAGTTATAAATGGTGGGAAGTTTGGAGAAAGATTTGTGGAAATAGGGAAAGTATATGGACTTGAAGTTGTTGATGTTAAAGTTGAATGGGGGAAAACATTATCTAAAGAAGAACTTGAAGAAATAATTGGGAAAAATAAAGATGCTAAAGGTGTTTTTGCAAATCTTTGTGAAACATCTACAGCAACTCATTTTGATGTAAAGAGTTATGGAGAAATTGTATCAAGATATGATGATATGATTCTTGTTGTTGATGCTATAAGTTCTCTTGGTGCTATTCCCTGTTATATGGATGATTGGAAGATAGATTGTTTATTAACCGGTTCACAAAAGGCATTTATGCTTCCACCTGGACTTGCTTTTATTTCATTAAGCGAAAAGGCATGGGCAAAGAGTAAAAATTCAAATCTCCCCAAATATTATTTTGACTTAAGAAAATATAAAAAGACACTTGAAAAATTTGATTTTCCTTTTACAATTCCTGTTTCTTTAATTGTTGGATTAAGGAAAGCAATTGAAATAATAAAACAATATACAATTGAAAAAATATGGGAAGAACATAAAAAAAGAGCAGAAGCAACAAGGAAAGCAATTATATCAATGGGATTAAAACTTCTTTCTTCTTCTCCTTCAGATGCAGTTACAGCAATTTTACTTCCTGAGAATATAGATGGAGACCAACTTTTAAAATTTATCAGGAAAAATTATGGTATTTCTTTTGCTCCTGGTCAGGATAAATTGAAAGGGAAAATTGTAAGGATTTCACATCTTGGCTGGCAGGATGAATTTGATGTTTTAACTGCAATAAATGCTTTTGGTGTTGGGCTTGAAAAATTCGGATATAAAGTTGATATAGGAAAAGGTCTTGAAAAAGCAAAAGAGATACTTTTCTCCTAACTCTAAAAATGAATATTAATGACTTTCTTTTAAATACTTTAACAAAAAATAAAAAAAAAGTTTCAAGAGAATTTTATGGATATCTTGAAGGTTGGGTAAGTATTTTAGGGAATCTTTTTCTTTTTATAATAAAGTTTTTGGCTGGAATTCTGACAAAGAGTATATCAATAATTACAGAAGCGTTTCACTCTCTTTCAGACATCTTAACTTCAATTTTAGTGATTGGTGGATTTAAATTAAGTAAAAAACCCCCTGATAAAAAACATCCATTTGGACATGGAAGGATTGAACAAATAGCGACACTAATAATAGCATTTTTACTCTTATTTGCATCTATTGACTTTACCAAAATTTCAATTACAAGAATTAAAAATCCTGTTGAGATTAAGCCAAGTATTTTTATAATTATCTTTATGTTTTTTTCTGGTTTTTTTAAAGAATGGATGACAAAATTTTCATTTTTTCTTGGCAAAAAAATAAATTCAGATATTTTAATTGCAGATGGATGGCATCACAGATTAGATAGTATTGCTTCTTTTATTGTAGGGATAGGACTTATTTTCATTAGATTTGGTATTTATAAAGTTGATGGGATGATTGGTTTAATAGTTGTTTTATTTTTGTTCTGGATTTCTTTTGATTTAATTAAGAAAACATCAAGTTTTTTAATTGGAGAAGCACCTGATGAAAAGACAATCGGAGAAATAAAAAAAATTATATCTTTAAATCCGGATGTTTTGAATTCTCATGATATAAGAGTTCATGATTATGGGAATAAAAAAGTAATATCATTACATATAGAAGTGAAAAAGTATATATCCTTAAAGCAAGCACACGATATAGCACTTTCAATTCAGGATAAAATCAAAAATGAAATTAAAAATTCTGAAGTTTCTGTTCATATAGACCCAATTGGAGAAAGGGATGATTGAAAGGAGATTAATTATGGAGAAAATAAAATTGAATAAGAAAGAATATATTGATAAGGTAAAGGGATGCTGGATAGGTAAAAATATAGGTGGAACACTTGGAGCACCTTTTGAAGGAGAAAAATTCACACATTCATTAAAATTTTATGATAAAGAAGCGACAAAAAGATGGCTAAAAAATGTTAAAAGTGCATGGGAGAGGTCTGGTTTTAAATTTGATATAGATGTTGAAAATTTTAATTTTAATCAACCACTTCCAAATGATGACCTTGATTTCCAACTTGTATGGCTAAAAATGCTTGAAGAGAAAGGTGTAAATCCAACATTAAATGATTTTATTGAGTTCTGGAAGAGATATCTTTACAGACATTGGTATTCTGAATATAGTTGGTGTCTTTATAATTTAAAAAGAGGTTTAAAACCCCCTATTTCTGGATATTTCCAAAACTATTTTATAGATGAAATGGGATCTCCAATTAGAAGTGAAATATGGGCATGTGTTGCTCCTGGTGATCCCCAACTTGCTGCATATTTAGCATGGTTGGATTCTTGTCTTGACCATACAGGAGGAGAAGGAACTTATGGAGAAATGTTTTTGGCATCTATTGAAAGTGCGGCTTTTGTTGTTGATGATCCGATTACTCTAATAAATATAGGACTATCAATGATTCCTACAACATCAAATATTGCAAGATCTGTAAGAGAAGCAGTTAGATGTTATAAAGAGAAAATTGAATGGGATGAGGCGCGAGAAAGAATAGCAACAATTTTTGGTCATCATAATGCCTGTAATGCTATTCCTAATGTTGGATTTATTATTCTTGGATTTCTTTACGGAGATGATTTTGGAGACAAATTATGTAAAGCAGTAAATTGTGGTTATGATACAGATTGTACAGGTGCAACAGTTGGTTCCCTTTTAGGTATTTTAAATGGTTTTTCAAAAATCCCTGAAGAATGGAAAAAACCAGTTGGTGATTTAATAATACCTCTTCCATTAACTGTCACAGATGGGTTACCCCTTACAATAACAGAATTAACAGAAAGAACAGTTAAAGTTGCTGAAAAGATGATTGAAAAAAATTCTAAAACTGTTGAATTTGCTGAAAACTCTTATACTCCAGAAGGTTTTTTATCTTTACTATTTGAAAATGAAAAAATAAGAAATTTACTAAACTTTGATATCCATTCATCTGTTGAAAATATTGGCGATTTACAAGTAGTTTTTCATTATTGTGGAGAACCTATAATTTATTCAGGAATAGAAAAAACTTTTAAAATCTCATTTATGAAGGACTGGCAACCTTTAATTTTAAATGATATAGAAATAAAAATCAATCCACCTTTAGAGTGGAAAGTAGTACAACAGAAATTTGAAAAGGGGATATTTAAATTCAAAATCTTTGCTGAAAAAGTTAATGTTTCAAATAAATTAGAGATTGACTTGAGGATAGAAAATAAAATTGAAAAATTAAATTTCACAATTATTGATGGAGATAACCTTAAAATTTTTCCATCTTCAACAAGTGCTCCTAAAGAATAATTAATAATTTTAAAAAAAATTAAAAATTTAAAAGTTATCCATAAATTTAATAAAAAAACTAAATTTTCTGAGATTAAAAGATAGGATTTTTTATTTATTTTGGAGTTCTTTTTTGGAATAATCGTAAATTTTTTCAATCTCTATTCTTTTTGTTGCCTCAAGTTCATAATTATACTCTTTAATTTTGCTTTTAAATAACTCATATGCTTTTTCTCTTATGCTTTTCCCCTTAACTTTCCAGATACTCAATGATTCATGTTCAAATAATTCAGGCAGCCAATATGTATTTCTATAATTTTTCACTGTTGAATAATTGCCAAGGAAGCTATTTTCTTTAATTCCTTCATTTATTATTTCTAATAAAGAACTGTCAATCTTAAATTCAATTCCATTTTTAACTCTTTTTATATAATTAAAAATTTCTTTATCAATCATCAGTTTTTCATGGCTCCAAATTTCATCAATACATAATGAACCTGCTCCAGAAAAAGTTTCGGCTCCTAATAACATCATCGCCATTGCAAATGCTCCAACCGTAGCACCACATTGGACATCTGGTAATTTGGCCATTGTGTGAAATGCCTTACTTAACCTTATATCCCTACCATAAAACTCATTTATCTTCCAATTAAGAATTTCCATAAGGATGTGTTCTGCTGAACCATAAACAAAACAACCATATTTCAAATCAAAAGGATAAACTGAAACCGTAAAATTTACATCAACTTGTTCTTCGGAAAGAATTTTTAGAATTAAAGAAACACCGATTACTTCTGCGGCTGCTTGTGAAAATGCCATTGGAATAAAAATAGGAGCAGTTGCACCAACAGTTGGCATTGTATCAACCCAAATTTCTTTTACTCCCTTTTGCATAAAATATAGACCAATTTCAACTTCCTCTCCAATCATTTTAAGAGGACTTATTATATGGATACCGATAGTATTCAGTTTCTCACCAGTTATAATCTCATACATTTTTGTAAGATATTCTCCTTCCCATATAGAGAAAAATGCTGGAATAGTTGGTTGTCTTGAATATAAACATGAGATTCTATATTGTGCAAGTGATTGGAGTTTGCTTGGTAATTCCTGAGGGCGACCAGGACAGCAACCTCTTATTCCATCAGAATAAAGCACATCAATTAGTTTAGTTGCTTCTATTAAATTTTCTTCACTTATAGGTTTAATTTCCTCTGTGCCTGGGATAAGAAAGTATTGGACATGCCCAATAGAACGAAGGATTAATTTATCCTGTTTTTTTTCTTTTTTTGCAACACTTTTGCTTTTATATTTATTCAGAAAATCCTCTACAATAGAATTATTTAATTTAACCCTTTTGTTTTCTATTTTTACTCCTTTCCTGCCGGATAATTTAGATATAACACTCTCCGGAACTTCAATGCCAATATTATTAAGTATTTTTAAAGCATTATTATGAATCTCAATAAGTTGCTTCTTCTCAATTTTATAAGGAATAAGTTTCATTTACTTTCATCCTGTTCTTTTCCTTTTTATAAACATTCCTATATCTCCTCCCTCTATATACATATGCACTTTAACTTTATTTCCCTTAGATTTCTCTATTTTTAACAATTTTTCATTTAAAACATCAAAAACTTCTTCATTTTCCTTTAATTCTATTTCAAGCACAGGTCCTTTATATGTAAAACCAGCATTAAATAAAGTGTAGATTGTTTTATCTCCTTTTGTAAATCTGTTTATATAAATATCATTTTTTAAAGAAGGAATAAGGGGTTCACAATCATTTGAAGAAAGAATTTCTCCATATTTTTCAAAAATATAAGACCAGGGTTTAAATTCTTCAAAAGGATACGAATAAAATCCAATTCCGTTCCATAGGGCCCGTTTAATAGTTTCTCTTCTTAAATCTTTTTGAAGGTGTCCTATACTTATATCAAATGATTTACATTCAGGGAAATACAATCTAATTAAATCTAACTCAAAAGGAATTTCCTTTTTAGCCATCCCTATCCAATAATGTGTTATAGTCCCGTCAATAAATTGCATAAGATAATCATACCCAGGGAATTCAGTTGTTAATATAAAAT
>JAMWCJ010000095.1 GCA_023818645.1 Candidatus Omnitrophota bacterium
CAGAAAGACGACTTCCACAGGATGGAAGAATTGAACTTTCTGTTATGGGAAGGTCTGTTGATTTAAGAGTGAACACAGTTCCTACTGTTTTTGGCGAATGTCTTGCTATTAGGGTTCTTGATAGAGGGAAGACCATATTTGAACTTGAAAATCTTGGTCTTCTTCATGATGATATGGAAAAAATAGAGAAAATGATTAGAAAGCCACATGGGATAATACTTGCAACAGGACCGACTGGCTGTGGTAAAACTACAACTTTATATGCTATTTTAAGAAAATTGAATACGCCAGATGTAAAAGTTATAACAACAGAAGACCCTGTTGAATATATGCTTGAAGGAGCAATTCAGGTTCCTATAAAGGAACATATTGGACTTACTTTTGCAAGATGTTTGAGGAGTATTTTAAGACAAGATCCAGATATTATACTTGTTGGTGAGGTAAGAGATTTTGACACAGCACAGATGGCAATTCAGTCATCATTAACAGGCCATATTGTTTTAAGTACACTTCATACAAATGATGCACCAACAACTATTTACCGACTTGTTGATATGAATGTTGAACCATTTTTACTTGCATCTACAATTGAAGGAGTTATAGCACAAAGATTGGTAAGGGTATTATGTCCAAGATGTAAAAAAGAATATAGACCTACAAAAATGGAACTTCTTGAGGTTGGATTAACTCCTGAAAAGGCAGAAAGTATGAAATTTTATAAGGCAGTTGGTTGTCCTTTCTGTAGAGGTGGTTATAAAGGGAGAACAGGAATTTTTGAAATATTAATTCCAAATGAAAAGTTCTGGCAGGCAGTTTATGAAAGAAGACCACTTGGGGAAATAAGAGATATTGCTATTAAAGAATGTAAAATGAAAACATTACTTGACGATGGACTTGAAAAGATAAATCTTGGTATAACTACTATAGAAGAAGTTGCAAAAGAAGTTCATGGATATTAAAAATAAAAGGAGAAGAAAATGGCTCTTTTTCAGTATAATGCAATAGATAATTCAGGGAAAACATTAAGTGGAACAATAGATGCTTCTGGTATTCAGGAGGCGATAGGGAAACTTAAAAGTATGGGATATTTTGTTACAAGTGTTACTCCTGCCAAAGGCACAAATTCAACAAAGGCAAAAGAAATAAAGACACAGCAACCAGCAAAAACAACTTCTAAAAAGTCAAAAAGCAAAGGGATTTCAATTTCAATACCTTTACCATTTATTGGTGGGAAAAAGATAAAGACAAAGGAGTTAATGATTATTACAAGACAGTTAGCAACATTAATTGGTGCTGGGCTTCCACTTTTAAGGTCATTAAGAGTTTTAAAAGAGCAGAGAAGAGGAACGGCAAGTGTTATACTTGGTAAAATAGCAGATGATATTGAAAGTGGTGCTTTATTTTCAGAAGCATTGAGTAAACATCCAGCCAGTTTCCCAAGGATTTATGTTGCTATGGTTAAGGCAGGTGAAGCAGGAGGTGCTCTTGAAATTGTATTGAGTAGATTGGCTGAATTTATGGAAAAGGAAGCAAAACTAAGAGGTAAGATAAAATCAGCAATGGCTTATCCTATGGTAGTTCTTTTTGTTACAATAGGTATGTTAACATTTATAATGTTAAAAATAGTTCCAACATTTATACAGATTTTTGAAGATATGGAAGTTGGAGAGTTACCTGCTCCAACAAAACTTGTTATTGCTATTTCAAAGTTAATGTTACATAAATCATATATAGTGATAATTGGAATTGTTGCTCTTGTTATACTTTATAGAATATTAACAAAAATTAAATTTACAAGATACTGGATAGATATGCTCAAATTAAAAATCTTTCTATTTGGTCCAATCGTTTCAAAGACAATAATAGCAAGATTTGCAAGAACATTTGCAACATTAATTTCAAGCGGTGTTCCAATCTTACAGGCATTACAAATAGTAAGAGACACAGTTGGTAATGATGTAATAGCAAATGGAATAAATGAAATAAGGAATAGAGTGAGGGAAGGAGAAGGGATAGCAGGTCCAATGTTAAGAACAAAGGTTTTCCCACCGATGGTAACAAATATGGTTGCTGTTGGGGAGGAGACAGGACAGATGGATGCTATGCTTGATAGAATTGCAGATGCTTATGAAGCAGAAGTTGATGCAGCAGTTGCAGCACTTGCTTCAATGATAGAACCAATAATGATTGTATTTCTTGGTGGAGTTGTTGGTTTTATAGTTATTTCTCTCTATATGCCTTTAATTAAAATTGCTATGAGTTTATCTGGAAGTACTGGAGGAGGTGGTGGAGGTGGAGAATAAAATAGGGGAGAAAAATGAAAATAAAAAATGGCTTTACACTTGTAGAATTATTAGTTGTTATTGCCATAGTTGCTTTACTTGCTGGATTGCTTTTACCAACTTTGTCAGTAGCAAGAGAAAGAGCAAGAAGAACAACCTGTATGAATAATCTAAAACAATTTTCTCTTGCTTTTGAAATGTATGCAGATGACTGGTATGAAAACTTTCCAGCAGATAAAGAAGGCCTATATGATGCAGATAATAATCAAAATACTCCATCAATCTATCCAACATATATTAAAACAACAAGAACATTCTGGTGCCCAAGTTCAATTAATAGAAAACTACCACCACCAGATGGAGATATAGGAGATTCTGGAAATTTGCCACCAGATAGAAATGATTGGTATGCATCTTATTCTTTTGTATTTGGACTTTCAACAGGAAATAAATCATCAAAACCAGTTCCAGTTATAAGTGATAGAGGAATATATAATACAAGAGATTTATCAAAATATCCTAATTTAACTAAGTATAATGATTATTCTCAATTTGAACCTTTAACTGGAAATCATGCATGGGGAATAAATGTTTTATATATAGATGGAAGTGCAAATTGGATAAATTTACAAGATATAGATTTTTCTCTTGATTATGATGATAATAATCCTAGTATTAATCCTCCTCGTAATCCTCATATGGGAAATGTAGCGTCAAGACCAAATGGATACTCTATTGTAATTAATGATAATACTGAGAAAACAGAATGGGGAGAAGATTAAATGAGATTCTATTCAGTTTTGAAGAGTAGAGAAGGTAGAAAAATTGATTTTGAAAAGATTGAAAAAAAGATTGAAAAAATATGTAAGAAATATAAAATTTTACTTTTTTATATTTACGGTTCATATGCAAAAAGAAATCCAACAAAATTAAGTGATATTGACCTTGCGTATTTACCTCAATTTGATTTAAATTATGAAAAAGAAATTGAATTGAAAGATGAACTTGAAGATATTTTTGAAGACGAAGCAATAGACATTGTAAATTTAAAAAAAATTCCTCTAACTTTAATCCATAGAATTTTAAAAGAGGGTAGATGTTTATATGCAAAAAATTTAAAAATAAAGATTGAATTTGAAATAGAAAAAGAAAGTAGATATTTTGACACATACTGGATGAGAAAAGAATATTTTGATAAAATGCTTGAGAAAATTGAGAATGGTACCTTCTGGGATTGATAAAGAAAAACTATTTATCCAAATAGAAAGATTAAAGGAACATATTGTGAAAATTAAGAATCTTAAAAAAGCAAAGATTTCAGAAAACTTTTTAATTCCTGCTCTTGAAAGAAATTTACATCTTGCAATAGAAGATTGTTTGAATATTGGAAATCATATAATTAGTGGACTTTCTCTAAAAAGGCCAGATACATACAAAGAAATATTTAAAAATTTAAAGGAAGCAAATATCATAAGTGAAGGTATATATAAAGAGATGGTCAAATTGGTCAGTTTGAGAAATCGTCTCGTTCATTTATATTGGGAAGTTAAAGATTATGAAGTTTTAAAAGTTATTGAAAATTTAAAAATTTTTGATAAATATGTAGAAGAGATATTAAAATATTTAAAAGATAAAAAACTGATATAGGAGGAAAAAAATGAAAAAAAAAGGCTTCACAGTTGTTGAACTTTTAGTAGTTATGGTTATAATTGCTTTTCTTGCCGGTCTTTTACTTCCAGCAATAAGAAAATCACGAAGTAAAGCAATAATAGATAAAGCCCGCGCTGAAATGGCAAATTTAGCAAGTATAATGACAATGGTAAAGATGGATGTTGGATGGTATGTTAGATTGTGTGATTTAAAAGACCCTTCTCTTGCTTCAAGTGGACATACGGGTTATCCAGTTGCAAATGGAACAACTAATGGGAATGATTTAGATGGAACTTATACTCTTGTCTATTCTGACGGGAATAATGATACTACTGATAAAGAATCAGAAATAACAGATGGACATAACTGGGATGGACCTTATATAACATATCAAGCAAATTCAGTTTACTCTCAAGTAAAAGGTTCAGTGCCTATTTGTGCTGGAAATGCTTCTGGACCTGGTTCTGGATGGGATGAAAATGGAGATGGTTACTTAGATGTTAGACCCCCTTTTGGCACACCTTGTGACCCTTGGGGACATACATATCTTGTTGCTTATAATGATACAGAAAAAGTTATGATAATTTATTCAGCAGGACCAAACGGAAAAATAGAAACAGCCGCAGGTGATACAACTCCTTTTGGTGATGATATCCTTTATAAATTCAGATAATGGAAAAGATTGAAAAAATAAGAAAATTCCTTGACGATAAAAAAATTGATTGTTTATTCACAAAAAATCCTTCAAACATCTTTTATATAACTGGTTTTCTTGATATTGAAGGATATTTGTTGATTGACAAAAATGAAATATTTTTTTTCACATCTCCACTTTATATTTATGAATCTCTTGACAGTTCAAGGTATAATAAAAACTTAAAATCATATATAATAAAAGATAAAACTTTTGAAAAATTTCTTTCAAGGTACAAAAAAATTGGATTTATAAAAACAGAAATTTCTTATTTTTCATTTAAAAATATACAAAAGCAAATAAAATCAAAATTAATACCAATTGATGATATTTTTCTTGAATTAAGAAAAATCAAGGACCAAAACGAAATAAGTTATATAAAAAAGGCACAAGATATTACAGAAAAAACAATTAAAAAAATAAAAGAAGAGATAAAAGAAGGAATAAAAGAACTTGACATTGTTGCTGAAATAAAATATCAACTTATAAAAAATGGTGCAAGAAAAGAGGCATTTGAGCCAATAGTAGCATCAGGAGTTCACTCTTCTTATCCCCATCATAAATCAAAAAATAAAGAAATAAAAAATGGTGAAGTAATAGTAATAGATATAGGAGCAGATTTTTTTGGCTATAAAAGTGATTTAACAAGGACATTTTTTTGTGGAAATGTTGATAATGAGATTTTGAAGGTTTATAAGATAGTGAAAGAAACAAAAAATATATGCACAGAACTTGCAGAAAATAAAAATATAAAAGCAAATCAAGTATATCAAAAAGCAGTTGAAAATTTTAAAAAATACAATATTGAAAAATTTTTTCTACATGGTCTTGGCCATGGAGTTGGAATTGATGTTCATGAAAAACCATATTTAAATAAAAAAAGTAAAGATAAAATTGAAAAAGGAAATGTATTTACAATTGAACCAGGAATCTATATAAACAAAAAATTTGGAATTCGGCTTGAATCAATGATTTTCAAAAAAACTTGACAAAATGAAAAATATATGTAAAAATAAATTTGACAAAATGAAAAATATATGTAAAAATAAATTGAACAAAGAAAGGAGAAAAATGAGAAAATTAAGTTTAATCGCAGCAAGTTTTATAGTTTTATTTTTTATTTATTCATCAGGTTATACAAAGGATTTAAAGATTGGAGTTGTAGATGTAGAAAGAATTTATTCTGAATATGAAAAAGCAAAATCAGCAAGAGAGGAAATACAAAAAGAAAGAACAGAAAAACAGATAGAACTATCAAAAAAACAAGCAGAATTGAAGGGATTGGTAGATGAATATAATCAGAAAAAATCAAAATTAAAAGAAGATGAAATGAAAA
>JAMWCJ010000096.1 GCA_023818645.1 Candidatus Omnitrophota bacterium
ATTCATCCACTTGATGTATCTGAATATAAAATAGATGATTTAAAAGAGATTGAAAAACTTGTAAAAAATGAAAAAGTCGTTGCAATTGGAGAGACAGGTCTTGACTTTTATTATTCAAAAGAAAATATAGATAAACAAAAGGAATTTTTTATAGGTCAGATTGAAATTGCGGGAAAATATGATCTACCTTTAGTAATTCATCAAAGAGAAAGTAAAAATGAAATGATTGAAATAATTGAAAAGGTTAAATTGCCAAAGAAGATTATTTTTCATTGTTTTGGAGGTGATTTAGATTTTGCTCAATACTGTCTTGAAAAAAAATTCTATATTTCTTTCACTGGAATTTTAACTTTCAAAAATGCAAAAAATGTAAAAGATGTGGCAAAATTTTTTCCAATTGAAAAAATAATGGTTGAAACAGATGCTCCATTTTTAGCACCTCAACCATATAGAGGAAAAAGAAATGAACCATTTATGGTAAAATATATTGTTGAAGAAATTGCAAAAATAAAGGAAGAAAAAAAAGAAAAGATTGCAAAAAAAATTTTTGAAAATTCAATCAATTTTTTCAATATAAAAAATTAGTAAAATTAAAAAAAACTTAAGAAGTTTAAAAACTTTGAAAGATTGTATAGAAAAAATTAAATGGTAAAATAACATTATGGAACTGATTGAAGGTGTCAAAATAAAAGTTTTAAAAATTATTCCTGATGAGAGGGGAAGATTAATAGAAATTTTAAGAAGGGATGACGAGGTATTTAAGGAATTTGGTCAAGTTTATATAACTACCGCATATCCAGGTGTTATTAAAGCCTGGCATTCACACAAATTTCAGGATGATAATTTAACTGTAATAAAGGGTATGGCAAAAATAGTTCTTTGTGATTTAAGAGAAGGAAGTCCTACATATAAAAAAATCAATGAATTTTTTGTGGGAGTATATAATCCTTTACTTATACATATTCCAAGATTTATCTGGCATGGATTTAAATGTATAAGTGAAGAAGAATGTATTGTGTTAAATATCCCTACAAATGTCTATAATTATGACAACCCAGATGAATTAAGATTACCCTTTGATACCCCTAAAATATCTTATAACTGGGAAAGGAGGAATTATTGAAAGGGATAGTTCTTGCTGGTGGACTTGGTACAAGATTGTATCCATTAACAAAAGTAACAAATAAACATCTTCTTCCTGTTTATAACAAACCAATGATTTATTATCCAATACAAACACTTGTTGATGCTGGAATTAAAGATATATTGATTGTTACAGGTGGAAATTCAGCAGGTGATTTTTTAAAACTCCTTGGAAATGGTAAAGAATTTGGTCTTTCTCATTTAAGTTTTGTTTATCAAGAAGGCGAAAGAGGAATTGCTGATGCTTTATCTCTTGCTGAACATTTTTGTGATGGAGAAAAAATGGTAGTTATTCTTGGAGATAATATTATTGAAAAAAGTATAAGAAGTGAAGTTGAAATTTTTGAAAAACAATCAAAAGGAGCGAGGATTTTATTAAAGGAAGTTGAAAACCCTGAAAGATTTGGTGTTCCTGTAATAAAAGATGGAAAGATAATAAAAATAATTGAAAAACCAAAAGTTCCACCTTCAAATTTTGCAGTTACAGGTATTTATATGTATGACAGTCAGGTATTTGATATAATAAGAACTTTAAATCCATCAGAAAGAGGAGAACTTGAAATAACGGATGTAAATAATAGATATATTGAAATTGAGCAACTTACTTATGGAATTCTTGATGGATGGTGGACTGATGCAGGAACCTTTGAATCACTCTTAAAAGCAAATATTCTTGTAGCAGAAAAAGAAAGAAAAAAATGAAAATTGTTGTGACAGGTGGTGCTGGTTTTATTGGTTCAAATTTTATAAAATATGTTCTCAATAAATATCCTGACTATAAAATTTTAAATGTTGATAAACTTACATATGCTGGAAATCTTGAAAATTTAAAAGAAGTTGAAAAAAATCCAAATTACAATTTTTTAAAAAAGGATATCTGTAGCCATGACTTAATTGAATATATTGAAAATTATGATGTCATTATAAACTTTGCAGCAGAAAGTCATGTTGATAGAGCAATCTATGGACCTGAGTTATTTTTGAAAACAGATATATTTGGAACTTTTAATTTACTTGAAATTTCAAAGAAAAAAAACATAAGATTTATCCAAATCAGTACTGATGAAGTTTATGGAAGCATTGAGGAAGGTAGTTTTGATGAAAAAGCACCACTAAATCCTTCTAATCCCTATTCAGCAAGCAAAGGAAGTGCAGATTTGCTTACTCTTTCTTATTGCAAAACATATAAATTACCTGTCAACATTATAAGAAGTTGTAATAATTATGGACCAAATCAATATCCTGAAAAATTTATACCTTTGATGATAACAAATGCAATTGAAAATAAAAAACTTCCAATCTATGGAGATGGACTTTATAAAAGAGAATGGATTTATGTTTTAGATAATTGTAAGGCAATAGATGTTGTTTTACATAAAGGCAAAGATGGAGAGATTTATAATGTCTCTTCAGAATTCACTATTTCCAATATTGAAGTAGTTAAAAAAATTCTTAAAGTCCTTAATAAAAGTGAAAATTTGATAGAATTTGTAAAGGATAGACCAGGTCATGATAGAAGATACAGTATAAGTTGTGAAAAGATTAAAAAACTCGGCTGGATTCCTGAAACTGATTTTGAAACAGGACTTAAATCAACTATAAAATGGTATACTGAAAATAAAAACTGGTGGCAAAAAATTAAAGAAAATAAACAATTCCTTTCACATTACAAAAAAACCTATAAGAAATAAAACTTAAAATTTAAATGCACCCCCCCCTATCTAAAGAAGAAAGAATTATTATATGTTCCTGGATATATTCTCCTGGCACAAAATATCCAAACCAGAGATGACTTGAAATATCTGGTGTAAATTTACGCATTAATATCAGTGTTGGTATATCACCTTTTTCCTTCCCTGTTTCAAGTAAAAGCCCAACCGGTGGCTCGTTTGCTCTAATATAATTATAAGATAGAGATAAAGTTTTATTTTTTGATAACAATAGATTTAAAGATGCTCTCTGTAGATTATAATTTGTAAATTTTGCCTTGGTAATGTCCAAATTTTTCTGTAAAGACCTTCAAAGGTTCCGGTTATTTTTTCTCTTCAATTCTATATCATAACTAATAAAATTTTAAATTTTTCCCCTTTTTACTATACCTTGCAAAACTAATAATTCTATTTATTCTCTAACTCCAGATGTAATAAAACTTTCTTGCCTTCTATTGTTATTCCGTATGTAACCAGGATAGTTTGAGTTCCTTTTATTTAATCACCAATACCTCATATATTCCATCTGTCTTGAAAAATCCTTTTATTCTGGATTGAAATTGTCTTTTTATATTCCTTACTTTGAAATCTCTAAATTTAATTTGCCTTTCTTAGACATTCTCTCCCTTGATTTATCTTTATTCCTTTCTCTATCCTTTCACTTTGTTGGACATTATTATTTTACAGGATAGTTTGTCTTTACAGAAATTTTTATACTTTATCCATTCTCTTCCAAAAAACCTGGTTAACCAGCAATAAATCCCAAATATGAAACTTTAATGGGACCTATATATTCATATCCAGAAGATAAACAAAAATTATAAAAAATTGTTCCCTTTCTCCTCTCATTATTTAAATTTTAAAATCCAGATTAGAAGAGAAAGATAATCACAAATAAAGGATAAACTATAAAAAAACAAAAAAAAAAGTTGAAAATAGAAATAAAAATATATTACTTTAAAATATTATTTTTAAAGTTTCTTGATGTCGTTTTCCTTTAATAATTTAAATTTATTTTTCCTAAGGATCTTTTCTGCTTTTTTTATATCCTCTGTCTTAAAAACAACAATTGCCTTTTTATTTACTTTTTCAACAAAAGTATATATGTATTCAATACTTATCCTATCCTTTACTAAAAATCCAAGAACTTTTGCAAGCCCTCCTGGTTTATCTTCAACTTCAACTGCAATTACCTCTGTTTCATTTACTGAAAAATTATTATCTTTTAAAACTTTTAATGCTTTTATTCTATCATTTACAATTAATCTTAAAATGCCGTAATCTGCTTTATCCACAAGAGATAGAGCCCTTATGTTTATCTTGTTTTTACCAAGAGTTGAAATTACATCATTTAATCTTCCAAGACGATTTTCTAAAAATATAGATAATTGTTTTATTGACATTTATTTTTATCCTCCTTCAATTCTTTTCTTAAATTAAACTCTTTTTGCTTTTTCTATCCTTTTCTCAATAATTTACGGCTCAACAAGTTTAAATGAAACTATTAGTCCAAGCACTTCTTCAATTGTTCTTTCACTTCATCTGAAGATGTTTTCTCTGTGATTTTTAATCTGATCTCAAGTTTATCAAAGACCATTTTTGTCTTTACATTCTATACCAATACCATTATCAATAATTTCAGAAAGTCCATTTCTAACACCTGCACAAAATAAACTTCTCATCATAACTTCAAACCAAACTTCAATGTCATTTTCTGTATAATTACAAATAGGTAATTATCTCTAATAATTTTTTAGTAAAAGGAAAGTTTTCAAAAACAGAAAGAAAATTAATTTTTTTTATTTCTACCTTTCTGTATAGTCCCTTATAGAAAGGATTTTTTTCTTTTGGATAATTATATATATCTTTTAATCTTTCAAACTGCAGTTTCTTTAATTTTTTTCCTAATATCGTTTCAATTTCTTTTTGAAAATGTTTCATTTATTTAAATAACTTATCATAAAGATTTTTTTTGTCAAGTTTTTTCAACTTTCTTTCAATAACAGTGCTTTTGAAAATTTCAAAATTAATATCTTTAAGATTATGAATTTTTAGATTTTTCAATATTTCAGGAATTCTCAATTCTTCCTTTTCGGTTTCTTTTAAATTTCTATTGAAAGAACAAACCTCCTGACAGATTTCACATCCAAAAATTTTATTTCCTTTCTTAATTAGACCCTTTTCATATTCTGACAACTCCTTTTTTTCAATTGTTAAGTAGGACAAACATTTTCTTGCATCAATAATCCCATTTTCTAAAATTGCACCTGTCGGACAACTTTCAATACACCTTCTGCATTCACCGCAAAGATTTTCTATCTCTCTATCTGGTTCAATCTCTTTATCTATAAAAACCTCTGATAAAAAAATAAAAGAACCAAATTCTTTATTTATTATTAATGAGTTTTTTCCAATAAATCCAATTCCTGATTTTTTAGCCCAGTATTTTTCAAGAATAGGTCCTGAATCAACAAAAACTCTATATTCAAAATCTCCTAATTCTTTCTTTAAATTTTCTATAAAAGTTTTAAGCATCTTTTTTATTACAATATGATAATCAATTTTTGTTAAATATCTCGGAAAGATAGAATTATCTGGAATTTCTGAATAATAATTTATCCCAAGTGTAATTATTGTTTTAACTGAAGGAAGAATTCTTTTCGGCTTAAATCTTTTTTCAAGATTTTTTTCAAGATAATACAATTCACCATTATATTTATTTTTCAGATATTTTAAATAAAAATTAATGAAGTCATTCTCAACACTTTTACTTTCTGAAAATCCAATCAGATCAAAACCTATTTCTTTTGCAATTGCTTTTATTCTTTCTTTCATTTGACCGTATTATTTGACTTCTAAAATTATAATATTTAAGTAATAAAAATGGAAGTAAAGATAGATAAGGAGGAAAAAATATTTATAGTCCCTCTTGAAAGAATAAAAAAATTATTGATATTCCAAAAATGTCTCACAAGAAAAAAACTTCTATAGCAGTAAGATTTTTAATTTAAGTAATGCATGAAAGAAGGTGGTTATAAGATCTCTAAATTTGAGATACATATTAGTAATTCCCATTTTTTGAAAGGATAGAAG
>JAMWCJ010000097.1 GCA_023818645.1 Candidatus Omnitrophota bacterium
ACCTGATGATGAGTATCCATATCTATTAACAACAGGAAGAATTTTACAGGAATATCATTCAAGAACTATGACAGGAAAAGTAAAAGGTATAAAAGAAATTGTTGGAGAAGATTTTTTTGTTATGAATTGTGAAGATGCTGAAAAAGAAAATATTAAACAATGTAAAAAAGTCAAAATTGAATCAAAAAGAGGATGTGTAGAATTAAAAGCAAAATTAAGCAATAAAATTCAAAAAGGTGTGATATTTATTCCATTCCATTTTCATGCAAATATATTAACTCATCATGAAATTGATCCATATTCAAAAATCCCTGAGTTTAAAATATGTGCTGTTAAAATTCTAAAGATAAAATGAATGGAATAATTCTTGCTAAAGGGCAGAAGAGCGAAAGGTTGAATTTTGACAAGGCGTTTATTAAATTTAAAAATAAAAAAATTATAGAGATTGTTGTTGAAAAAATAAGTCCTTTGTTTAAAGAAATTTATATTATTACAACTTCACCTAAAAAGTTTAAAATTTTTGAAAATCAGAAAATAAAAATTGTAAAGGATGAAATTTTTTGTGGCCCTCTTGGTGGAATTTATAATGGCTTAAAAATTTCAAAAAGTATTTATAATTTTGTTTTTGCCTGTGATTTGCCTTTTTTAGATGTAGATTTTATAAAATATATGATGAAAATTGAAAAAAACTATGATCTACTTGTTCCAATTTATAAAAATAATTTCCAACTCCTACACTCAATTTATAGCAAAAGAATTATAAAAACAATTGAAGATATGTTAAATAATAAAAAATATGCGGTTAAAGAAATATTGAAAAGAGTTAATGTTAAATTTATTAATGAAGATGATATAAAAAAAATTACTAAAAACTTTAATATCTTTTTCAATCTAAATACAGAAAATGACCTTAAAAAATTTTTAAGATTACAAAGGATGTCCAATGGAAAAACTAATCTCAGTTAGGGAAGCAGTTGATATTGTTCTAAAGGAAACAAAAATTTTAGGGACAGAAAAAGTAAAAATAATAAATTCACTTGGAAGAATTATTGCACAAGACATTGTTTCTCCTTTTGATATGCCTCCATTTAGAAGAAGTGCTATGGATGGATATGCGATTAAATTTGATGATTTAAGTTTTACAAAGATATTTGAGATAAAGGATGAAATCAAGGCAGGAGAAGTTAAAGATATTAAATATGAAAAAGGTAAATGTGTTTTAATAATGACAGGAGCAAAGGTTCCAGAAGATTTTGATACAGTTGTTAAATTTGAAGATACAGAAGAAATTTTTGAGAATGGGAAAAGAAAGATAAGAATTTTAAAAGAAATAAAAAGATTTGGAAATATTGCAGAAAGAGGAGAGGATTTTAAAAAAGGAGATGTATTGATTAAAAAAGGTGGTGTTATTGATAGTGGATATATGGCTATAATTGCTTATTGTGGTATAGATGAAGTTTCTGTATATAAAAGACCAAAAGTTGGAATTATGGCAACTGGAAATGAGATAAAAAAAATTGGAGAAAAATTAAAAGAAGGTGAGATATATGACTGTAATTCCTATTCAATTTATGGACTTGTTTTAAAATATGGTGGAGAACCTGAAATTCTTGGTATTGCAAAAGATGACAAAAAATCATTAAAAAATCTGATTATGAAAGGGTTTAAAAAGAGAAAAGATATTTTGGTTTTATCTGGTGGAGTAAGTGAAGGCAAATATGATTTTGTTGTTGATGTTTTTAATGAAATTGGGATTGAAATGAAGTTCTGGAAAGTTGCAATAAAACCAGGGAAACCAACATTTTTCGGTAAAAAAGGTAATTGCTTGATTTTTGGACTTCCAGGATATCCAGTTTCTGCATATATTAATTTTGAAAATCTAATTAGACCTGCAATTTTAAAAATGCAAGGAATAACTACATTTGAAAGGTTTAAAGTTTCAGGAATTCTTGCAGAAGATATAGAAAATAAAGGAGATAGAGATGAATTTTTAAGAGTTATTTTAAAGGTTGAAAATAATGAAAATTTAATAATTCCATATAAAGAACAAAAATCAGGTATTTTTACATCAATCACCTATACAAATGCTCTTTTGTTTCTAAAAAAAGGTGAAAAGATAAAAAAAGGAAAAAAAGTAATTGTTGAAATTTATAAATAAAGGAGGAGAAATTGGAAAAGAGATATCAAGTCGTTGTTTGTGGAGGTGGACTGGCTGGTGTATGTTCTGCAATTGCAGGAAAAAGGATGGGTTTATCCACTTGTATAATTCAGGATAGACCTGTTTTTGGTGGAAATGCAAGTTCTGAAATAAGAGTAAATATTGGAGGTGCATGTGCTTTCAATTCATGGGCAAGAGAAACAGGAATTATTAATGAGATTTTTCTTGAAGAGAGGAAAAGAAATTATGAATACCACAGAACTACATGGAATAATGGAATTCTTGATATTGTTTTATATGAGTTTCTGATAAATGAAGGAATTGAAATATATCTTAATACTTCAGTTCGTAAAGCAATAATGAAATCAAAAGAAGAAATAGAAGGTGTATATTGTATTCAACTTGGAAATGAGAAAGAGTTTATTATTTATGGCGACTATTTTATTGATGCGACTGGTGATGGAATTGTTGGTTTTACATCTGGAGCAGAATTTAGAATAGGTAGGGAAAGTAAGTATGAATTTGGAGAAGAACTTGCTCCTGTAAAAGAAGATATGGGTATTATGGGAAATTCTATTTTATTTCATATTAAAGATGTTGGAAAACCTATTAAATTTACTCCACCTCCCTGGGCAGTTAAATTTGAAAAAGATGATATAACATTAAAAACAAGATCACACAATCACCAACCAGGATACTGGTGGATTGAAATTGGATGGCCATTTGATACAATTTATGATAATGAAGAGATAAAAGATAAACTGCTCTCATATGTTTTTGGTGTCTGGGACCATATGAAAAATGCAGAAGACCATGGATTTAGTAGTTATGTTATTGACTGGATTGGTATGGTCCCTGGAAAAAGAGAATCACGAAGGTTTATAGGAGATTATATTTTAAATGAAAACGATATTAAAAAAAGGAAAAAATTTGAAGATGCAATTGCTTATGGTGGATGGTATATTGATTTACATACCCCTGGTGGAATTTTATCAAAAGAAGAGCCACCTGAACCAACACATCACATAGAAAGAGAAAAAAGAATAGAAGAACAGGATAAAAGATTTGTCTATGTTTACCAAATACCTTATAGATGCATTTATTCAAAAAATATCAAAAATTTATTTTTTGCAGGAAGAAATATCAGTGTTACACATGTTGCACTTGGAACAACAAGATTGATGGGTACCTGTGCAATAATAGGACAAGCAGCAGGAACTGCTGTTTATCTATGCAAAAAATATAATTGTTTACCAAGAGAAATCTATGAGAAAGGATATTATAAAGAATTACAGCAGATATTGTTAAGAGAAGGTTGTTTTATACCTGATATAAAGAATGAAGATAAAAATGACCTGTGTTTAAATACAAAAATTTCCTCATCTTCAACAAAACCTTTAAAATTTGAAAAATTTGATAATGAAATTAAACTTGATATTCCAATCGGACAGAAAATTCCTCTTAATGGAAAAGTTGAAAAAATTAAATTTAAATGTAGCGTTGAAAAAGATACTATCTTAAAATTCCATTTAAGAAGTTCTTATGATTTATGGGATTTTACTTCTGAAGAAGACATTTTATATAGGGAGATCAAACTTAAAAAATCGGACGAAGAAATAACTGTTGAGATAAATTCTGAATTTGAAAAAGGGATATACTGGTTTTATTTTGAAGAGAATGAAAATGTCTATTTAAAAACAACAACTGAAAATTTACCAGGTTTATCTTTAATTTTAAAACCTGGAAAAAAATGGAGATTTAACTGGCAAAGAATTAATTTGTATTTTGAGATAGAACCAGAAATCTATCCCTTTAAATCTGAAAATATTATAAGTGGAGTATCAAGGCCTGAAAAATGGACAAATGTTTGGATATCTGATAAAAGAATACCACAATGGATTGAAATTGAGTTTGATAATGAGAAAGAATTCAATTTTATTCAATTTATTTTTGATTCAGAATTGGACAAGGAGTATACCCATTTTGAACCTTTTTATATTCCAAAAAGTATTCCGAGAGATTTTAATATATATATTGAAGAAAAAGGGAAAATGAATAAAATTTTAGAAATTCGCGATAATACTTCTTACTTCTGCAAATATAAGTTTGAAACGATTAGAAGTAAAAAAATTAGAATTGAATTTTTAAAGACAAATGGAAGTGAAAATATAATGGTCTATGAAGTAAGAGTTTATAAATTTTAAAAATGGAGGGTAAAAATGGAAACAAAAGAACTTTTCAATCTTGAAGGAGAGAAAGCAATTGTAACTGGTGCCTCTCAGGGCCTTGGCAGAGAAATGGCAATTGCTCTTGCAGAAGCAGGTGCTGATATTGCTATTGCTGATATAAACGAAGAAAAGGGAGAAAAAGTTGCCGAAGAAATAAAAAATTTGGGAAGAAAAAGTTTCTTTATAAAATGTGATGTTTCAAAAGAAGATGAGGTTGAGAATATGACAAATAAAGTGAAAGAGAATTTTGGAAAGATTGATATTCTTGTTAATAATGCAGGAATTGTAAGTAATTATCCTGCTGAACAACTTGAATTAAAAGAATGGAATAGAATTTTAGATGTTGATTTGATGGCTGTTTTTATTTGCTGTCAGAAAGTAGGAAAAATTATGATAGAACAGAGAAAGGGGATTATTGTTAATATTTCTTCAATGTCAGGAATTATTGTAAATACTCCCCAACCACAGGTCCACTATAATACTGCAAAAGCAGGAGTAATTATGCTTACAAAATCACTTGCAACTGAGTGGGCAAAATATAATATAAGAGTAAATGCTATTGCTCCTGGATATATGGGTACTGATATGGTTCAAAGAGCATTCCCAAAATATGGTGAAAAATGGATCCCTCTCATACCAATGGGAAGAATTGGTAATCCTGAGGAAATAAGGGGGCCTATCGTATTTTTATGCTCAAAAGCATCAAGTTATATAACTGGAAGTGTTCTTGTAATGGACGGTGGATATACATGCTGGTAATTTAAATAAATTCTCTATCAAGGCATCTATATTGAATTGCTTCTGAAATATGGTGTGGAAGAATTTTTTCAGATCCATCAAGATCTGCTATAGTTCTTGCAACTTTTCTTATTTTATCATATGCTCTTGCAGAAATTTTTAGATTTTCTACAGCATTTTTTAATAGTTCTTTTGCTTGGTCAGTTAGAATACAATATTTTTTTATCTGAGAAGAATTCATATGAGCATTAAAATAAATATTTTCATTTTTAAACCTTTCTTTCTGAAGTTCTCTTGCCCTTTCAACTCTTTTCCTTATACTTTCTGAACTTTCTTCTTCCTCTTCCTCAAATAAAATATTTGCGGGTAAACTTGTTATCTCAATATGTATATCAATTCTATCAAGCAATGGTCCTGACAGTTTTTTTCTATATTTTAAAATCTGGGATAAAGTACAATGGCATTCTCTTTGACTATCTCCATACCAACCACATGGACAAGGATTTGTTGCAGCAACAAGTAAAAACCTTGATGGAAATTCAACACGGCCTTTTGCTCTTGAAATACTTACCTTCCCATCTTCAAGTGGTTGTCTCAATACCTCAAGAACATCTCTATGAAATTCAGCAAGTTCATCAAGAAATAAAACACCATTATGTGCTAAACTAACTTCCCCTGGTTTTGGAACTACTCCACCACCTATTAAAGCAATATCTGAAATTGT
>JAMWCJ010000098.1 GCA_023818645.1 Candidatus Omnitrophota bacterium
CCTCTATCAAGAACCCTAATAGCAAGACATTCGCCAAAAACAGTAGGAACTGTGTTCACTCTTAAATCAACAGACCTTCCCATAACAGAAAGTTCAATTCTTCCATCCTGTGGAAGTCGTCTTTCTGCAATATCCATACCTGCCATAATTTTAAAACGACAAAATAAAGCAAAAGCAAGTCCTTTTGGTGGATGAACAAGGTCATATAAAACACCATCAACTCTATATCTTACTCTAAAATCATCTTCAAATGGTTCAAGATGCACATCAGATGCATTGTCTCTAACTGTTTGAAGAAGAATTAAATCAAATAATTTAACAACAGGCGGTAATGAAGCGATTTCTTCAAGAGATGTTATTGTAGCATATTCACCTTGACTGGCTATTGTATTTAATTCTTCCATCTCCTCAACATCTTGAGCAAGCCATTTTATTAAATCATCTATTGTTTCTATTTCTTTTCCATAATATGTCTCTATTGCTTCTTTTATATCATTTTCATCTGCAAGTACCATTTTTATTTTATAACCAAGAATAAAAGAAATATCATCTTGAATATTTAAACTTAATGTGTCTCCAACAGCAAGAGTTAATGTATCTCTCTCAAGTTTTATAGGAATTACATTATAAGTTTTAGCAAGTGCAGAAGGAAAAATTTCTACTCCTTTTCTGTCAATTGGAGTATTTTTTAAATCAACCATCTCAATTCCTGCCTGAATACTTAAAACTCTTTTTAATTCCTTCTCAGAGATATATCCTAAATCAACAAGAATTCTACCAAGAAAATGTCCTGTTTCTCTCTGTTTTTCAAGCGCTTCTTTAAGTTGTGCTTCAGTAATTAAACCCTGCTCAATCAACATTTGACCAATAAGTTTTCTTGCAGTCATATCATTTAACTCCTTCTTTTTCTATTTCTGCCTCTATTCCCTCTTTCTTTATTTCTTTCAATACTTCTTCTCCAAGAACTCCTTCTGCAACAAGTTGTGCTTTAACACTATCAGGGTCATAAGAAAATGTCATAACATCATCAAATCCAATTTTACCTTCTTTAAATAGACGCATTAAAAAACTATCCATAGTTACCATTCCCCATTTAGCACCTGTCTGTATTTCTGAAATAATTCTATATGTTTTCCTTTCTCTTATTAAATTTTGAATTGATGGAGTAGCAACCATTATTTCAAATGCAGCAACTCTTCCTGGTTTATCTATCCTTTTTAATAAAACCTGTGAAATTATCGCTAAAATTGAAACAGATAACATAACTCTTATTTGTTCCTGCTGTGCTACTGGGAAGACATTTACAATTCTATCAACTGTTCTTGCTGCACCTGTTGTATGTAATGTTGCAAAGACAATATGACCTGTCTCTGCTGCTGTGATTGCTGCTTCAATTGTGTCAAGGTCTCTCATCTCTCCAACAAGAAATACATCAGGGTCCTGTCTTAATCCCCTTCTTAATGCCTCAGCAAATGTAGGAACATCAACTCCAAGTTCTCTTTGTGTAATTATTGACCTTTTATGTGAATGATAATATTCAATAGGGTCTTCTATTGTTATTATATGCTTTTCAAGATTTGTATTTATCCAGTCAATCATAGTTGCAAGAGTTGTTGTCTTACCAGAACCTGTCGGACCTGTTACAAGAATAAGACCACGGGGTCTTGTAAGTAAATATTTCATAGTATTTTCATCAAGCCCTATCTCTTGAAAAGTTAAAAATTTGTAAGGAATTAACCTTAAAGCCATAGCAATATGACCTTTTTCTTTAAACACACTTACTCTAAATCTTGCTAAATCACGGAATGCAAAACCAAAATCAGTCCCACCGACTTTCTGTAATTCTTCCTGATGCTCTCTTGATGTTATTGCTTTCATATAATTTAAAGTATCTTCTGGTGTTAATGGCTCACTATCAAGTTTATGAAGTCCTCCATGTAAACGAGCCATAGGAGGAAGTCCCACATTTATATGTAAGTCAGAAGCATTTTCCCTAACAACAAATTCAAGCAATTCTTCTATTCTCTTTGCCATTTATGTTTCTCCTGTTACAGATATAACTTCATCAAGTGTGGTTAATCCCATTTTTACTTTTAAAACACCATCATCATACATACTTCTCATACCTGTTTTTTCTGCTGCTTTTCTCAATTCTTCAGCACTAACTCTTTTTAAAGTTAAATCTCTTAATTCGTCATTCATAGTAAATATTTCAAAAATACCAATTCTTCCAAAAAAACCAGTAAAAGCACATTCATTACAACCCTTTGGTTGACACACATTTACTTCTTCTCCTTCTTTTATTTTTAATGCGACCTTTAACTTTTCATCAGGTTCAATTTTCTCCTTACAGAAAGGGCATAAAACTCTTACCAATCTTTGAGCCATAACGCCTTGAACAGAAGAAGCAACTAAAAATGGGGGCATACCAAGGTCTATCAATCTTGTAATTGCACTCGGAGCATCATTTGTATGTAATGTTGAAAAAACTAAATGTCCTGTTAATGCAGCCCTTAAAGCAATATCTGCTGTTTCTTTATCTCTAATCTCTCCAACAAGTATAACATCCGGTGACTGTCTTAAAAATGCTCTTAATACATTTGCAAAAGTAAGACCAATTTCAGAATTTACTGGTGTTTGATTTATCCCAGGTATTTGGTATTCAACTGGCTCTTCAACTGTCATAATTTTTCTATCAATTGTATTTAACTTTTGAAGTGAAGCATAAAGAGTTGTTGTCTTACCAGAACCTGTCGGACCTGTTACAAGAACTAAACCTCCTGTGAATTTTAAAATATTATTCCATTTTTCAAGGTCATCAGGTAAAAATCCAAGTTTATCAAGTCCAATCAACATTTTTGTTTTATCAAGGATTCTTAATACAACACTTTCTCCATAAATTCCAGGCAGGGTTGAAACTCTGAAATCTATAGGTCTTCCTCCTATATCAAGCATTATTCTTCCATCCTGAGGTAGTCGTTTTTCTGCTATATCCATCTTTGACATTAGTTTTATCCTTGCTATAACTGCTCTTTCAATTCTTTTTGGAGGGGAAACAATTTCATATAAAACACCATCTATTCTAAATCTTACTCTAAATTTTTTTTCAAGTGGCTCAAGATGAATATCACTTGCTCTTCTTCTCAATGCTTCAACAAAAATTAAATTAACTATCTTTATAACTGGTGCCTGTAAAGCAAGCGTTTCTTCATCCTGGTCTATTTCTTCAATTGAAGGTAAATCCATATCCACTGTTGCACTACTTGCCTCCTGAAGCATAGTTGTCAAATCTTCCATTTCATCCTGTCCATAGTATTTATCTATTAACAGGTCTATTTCTTCTTTAAAAGTTACAATAATTTCAACATTTTTTATACCTTCAATATTAGCAAGTTTTTTAAAATAATCAGCAGCAAGAATATTTATAGGGTCATCTGTAACAAACACAAGTGTATCTGGTCTTTTGTCCCATGGAACAACTCTATGATTTTTAACAACTTTTGGGGGAAGAATACTTAAAAATTCTGAGGGAATTTCCCTTGCAGGCAACTCTCTCTGGACTATTCCAAGTTGAAAATAAAAAGAAGGACTTATTTCGCCAAAAGGAAGCATTCCCCTATTCTGAAAAATTTCTCTTAACGGTTGACCTGTTTTCTCCTGTTCTTCAAGCGCCTGGTCTATACTTCTTCTATCCCACAGTCCTACATTTTGGATTATACTTATTATTTCTCTTTTTGTCGGCATTGCAGGAATATTTTACCTTTAAAATAAAAAAAATGTCAAGTTTTTTTTAAAAATTCCTCAAGACTTTCAATAATAATCTGTGAAATTGTTTTTTCTTCTTCTATTGCTTTATATTTTACTCTTTTCATTAATTCAACAGGCAATATGAAAGTATATTTCTTACTATTAGTTTTAACTCTATTTTCTGCTTTACTTACTTCAAACAATTTTTTTGTCTGTGGTCCTAATCTTTTCATTTTAATCTCCTTTTTATTTCTTTCGCAAGATTGATAAAATCAATAGCACCCTGAGAATTTTTTGCATAATCAAATATTGTTTTACCATAAGAAGGAGATTCTCTTAATCTACTACAAACTTTTATCATATTTTTAAAAACTTTGTCTTTAAACTTGTCCCTTAATAAATCTAAACTTTCTTCAGTTATTTTTAATCTATAATCAAGCATATTTGGAACTATGCCGAGAATTTCAAGTTCTGGATTTAATTTCTTCTTTACCATATCAATTGTTTCAAGTAAATTTGTAAGTCCTTGTAAAGAAAGAAAATCAGCAAGAACAGGAATAATAACATATTTACTCGCACATAACCCATTTATAGTTAGAAGAGAAAGTGATGGAGGACAATCAATGAAAATGTAGTCAAATGAACTTAAAACATCCTTTGAATTTTCTATTACTTTTTTTAAATAAAATTGACTTTTACTTTTATTGGATAGTTCAACCTCTAAGTGGGCAAGGTCAGGATTTGAAGGAATAATTGACAGGTCTCCTATGTAACTATCAACCATTACATCTTCAATTCTTGCTTCTCCAAGGATAAATTCTCTTACGGTTAAGTCATCAACTTTCAAATTAATCCCAACGCTTACAGTTGAATTTCCCTGAGGATCTAAATCAATTATTAGAACTCTTTCTTTTAACTTAACAAGTCCAGCAGCAAGATTAACACAAATCGTTGTTTTACCTGTACCACCTTTTTGATTTGAAAATGCAATTATATTCATATTCATATTTCAAATTGGTCTAAATGAATTTATTTTTTCTATCTCTCCTTCATACTCAACTACAATTACTGTATCAATTGGGTCTGGTGGTTTTTCGGTAAGGTTTTTAAAAACAATTTTATCAAATTTTACCTCAAAATCAACATCAATCCCTTCTTTCAAAAAATATGCATTTTTTATATCTATTTTCAAATTTCCTATTGCAAATTCTTTAAACCAGTAAAAAATATGTAGATATAATTTATTACCTTTTTTTGTTATAAGTCCAGGGTGAAAATTATACCATTCAAAATTTGTTTTTTCTGTTCCATAAATACTTTCACCATATATTTTCAACCATTTTCCAACTTCTTTAAGAATTTTTATACTTTTTACTGGTATTTTACCATCAGGTTTTGGAGCAACATTTAATAGATAATTCCCTCCATAAGAAGCACACTTTACAAGATTCATAATTATTTGTTTTGGTGTTTTATAATTATCGTCATATTTACAATATCCCCAGTGGTCATTTAAAGTCATACATGTTTCCCAATCTCTATCTGCAGGTTTAATATGTTGTTCTGGTGTCTCAAAATCTTCTGGTAATAAACTTCTATCATTTATAATTATCTGGGGTTGTAGTTCTCTCACCATTTTGTTCAATTTTTCTGATTGCCAGTGTTCGGGTCTATAAGGGCCTGGTCCATCATACCACAAAATATCAATTTTCCCATAGTTTGTCATAAGTTCTTTAACCTGAGCATGAACATAATCAACAAGTTCCTTCCAACCAGATGGGTCATTTTCAGGGCCTTTAAAAAAAGCATCATATCTCCAATCACAAAGAGAATAATAAAATCCAATCTTTAATCCAAACTTTCTACAACTATTTACATATTCAGCAATAAGGTCTCTATTTATATATTTTGGAGCGGTGAAATCACTCACTTTACTTTCAAAAAGAGAAAAACCATCATGGTGTCTTGTTGTTAAAACAATATATTTCATTCCACTTTCTTTTGCAATCTGTGCCCATTCATCTGGATTGTAGTTTTTTGGATT
>JAMWCJ010000019.1 GCA_023818645.1 Candidatus Omnitrophota bacterium
AAGTAGCACGAATTTTAAAAAAATAACACAAAAGGAGGTGAAGAATGAAAAAAGGAAATTGTTTAAGGTTAAATATTCTTTTAATTTTATTTTTTACTTTTTGTTCCTTCCTTTATGCTGGTAGACCATTGACAACAGATGATTCCGGAACAGTTGAAAAAGGTAAATTTGAACTTGAAATTGGATATGACTTTACAAAGAATAATGATAAAGCAAAAAATTATGAAATCGGTATCTCTTTAAAATATGGAATAACTGATTGGATGGATTTAGGAATTTCTGCTCCTTTTATAATTAAAGAAAGTGATTTGAAAGTAAACGAATGGGGAAGGATTGAAATAGGTACTAAATTTTCTATTTTAAAAGAAAGCGAAAAAATACCAGGTATTTCGTTCACAATTTCAGGTACACCGAGATCAAATGAAGGAGACACAGAATTTTCTTTAAATTCAATAATATCAAAAAATTTTGGCAAAACAACATGGCACTTAAATTTAGGAACATATTCTCAAAAAACATCTTCAGGAAGTGAATATTTCTTTACTTATTCTACTGCCTTTGAATATACTTTTACTGAAAAATTAAACCTTGTTGGAGAAATAGTTGGAGAAAACAATGAAGAAAAACCTCTTGAGATACTTTTTGGCTTAAATTATGTAATAAATGATTATATAGTTTATGATATTGGATTTTCAAAAGGGCTTAACAATGATGCATTTGACTGGAGAATAACAATCGGATTTACTTTTAATTGGTAAAAAGGGAGGTAAAATGAGAAAAATATATTTATTTTTATTTATGTCGGTTGTCTTTAATTTATTTGCTCACTTTGGTATGATTATCCCCTCTTCTGATATTGTAGAGGAAAAAGAAAAAGCAAATATAAATTTGAAAATTCTTTTTGCTCATCCTTTTGAAGGTAAAACTATGGATATGGAAAAACCAGAAGATTTTGGTGTTTTATTTAAGGGTGAAAAATTATCATTATTAAATCAGTTAAAGGAAACAAATTTCAAATTTTATTCAGATGAGAAAAGTCATAAAGGATGGATTTTAAGTTACATTTTAAAAAGGCCTGGTGATTATATATTTTACTGTATACCTAAACCATATTTTGAGCCAGCAGAAGAAAAATATATAATTCATTATACAAAAGTTATTGTAAATGGATTTGGGATGGAAGAGAGTTGGGATAAAGAAATTGGACTAAAAGTTGAAATTATACCTCTTGTAAGGCCTTATGGAATTTATGCTGGAAATACTTTTTATGGGATAGTTAAATTTAATGGGAAAGAAGTTCCTTTTTGTAATGTTGAGGTTGAATATTATAATGAAAAAGGAAACTTAAAGGCACCATATTCTCCTTTTATAACACAGGTTATAAAGACAGATAAAAATGGTGTCTTTTATTATTCTTTCCCTAAAAGTGGATGGTATGGATTTTCAGCAATATGTACAGATGAAAAAAAGATAAATGGTAAAGAAGTTGAAGTTGCTGGTGTTTTGTGGATTAAAGTTTATGATATGAAATAAAATGCATATATCAGAAGGTGTTTTATCCGGAAAGGTTTTAGGAGTTGGTGCTTTAATAACAATAGGTGGAACTTTTGTTGGAGTTAAAGATTTAAAATTTGAAGATTATCCAAAGGTTTCTCTATTAACAAGTGCTTTTTTTGTTGCATCACTTATTCATATTCCAATTGGACCAACAAGTACTCATCTTGTTTTAAATGGTTTATGTGGAATAATTCTTGGATGGAAATCCTTCCCATCTATTTTACTTGCTTTATTCTTACAGGCAATTTTATTTCAATTTGGAGGACTAACTTCTCTTGGAGTTAATACTGCAAATATGGCAATTCCAGCAGTAATTTCATATTATTTATTTAGACCATTTTTGAAAAAGAATTATTTTTTTTCAGGATTTTTAAGTGGTTTTTTTTCAATTTTTTTCTCATCGCTTTTGGTCTGTTTTTCTCTTTACTTTACAGAGAAACATTTTATAAATCTTGCAAAAACGATATTTATTGCACATTTTCCTGTTGCGATAATAGAAGGTTTTGTAACTGGTTTTATTTTAAGTTTTTTAAATAAAACAAAAAGAGAAATAATAGGAGATTAAAATGAAAAAAATTATTCTTATATTTCTAACATTAACATTCTCACTATTGGCTCATAAAATCAATATTTTTTCCTATAAAGAAAGTGGGAAAATTTTTATTGAAGGATATTTTTCTGATGGGAAACCTTGTAAAAATTCAAAAGTTATTGTATTTGATCAAAATGGAGAAAAAATAATAGAAGGTAAAACAGATGAAGCAGGGATTTTTTCTTTTGATATTCCAGATAAATCAAGAATTAAAATAGTTTTATATGCTGATATGGGGCACCAAGTAGAAACAGAGATGCAGTTAAAAGAAAAAACTCCTGAAAAACAGATTATAAAAGAAAATAGAAAAGTAGAACAAAAGCAGGCACAAATAAATATTGATCAAGAAAAGATAAGAAAAATAGTTGAGGAAAGTATAGAAAAAGAAATAAATAATCTTTTAAAGGAAATTGAAAAGGAAAGACAAAAGGTAAAGATTCAAGATATAATAGGGGGTTTTGGTTATATCTTAGGAATTTTTGGTATTTACCTTTATCTGAAAGGTAGGACTTCAAAATGATAGATCCAAGATTAAAATTGATTATAGGATTTGTTTATTCAATCTTTGTTGCACTTGAAAAAAAATTTCATTTGTTTATATATTATTCTATCTTACCTATAATTCTTTTCTTTTTTATCACCGATTTCAAGAAATTTTTAAAGGGTTTTATTTCTATAAATTTTTTCATAATTTTGATGTGGATTTTCCTCCCTTTCAGTTTCCCGGGTAGAGAAGTTTTCAAAATTTTAAAATTTTCAGCAACTTATGAAGGAATAAGATATGCTACTTTAATAATGATAAAGGCAAACCTGATATTTATAACAAATTTTGTTTTAATTTTTTCATCTCATCCAATAATAACAATACATGCTCTTCACCATTTACATTTACCCCAAAAACTTGTTAATATCTTCTTTCTTTCAACAAGATATATACCTGTTATTGAAGAGGAAAAGAATAGATTAGAAAGAGCAATGAAAATAAGATCTTTTAGACCAAGAAATGACATTTATACATATAAAATAATTGGAAATTTATTTGGGCTTATAGTTTTAAGAGCATATGAGAAAAGCAAGACAATATATAAAGCAATGATTTTAAGAAGTTTTTCAGGGATATTCTGGACATATCACCATTTTATTTGGAAAAAAAGGGATACTTTTATCTGTCTTTGTGCTATAATCTATTTTCTATGGATAATTTACTTAAAAATCCATTAATTGAATTAAAAGAAATTAAAGTTTCATATCCTGAAACTGGGATAGTTTTAGATGATCTTTCTCTTACAATTTATAAAGATGATAGAGTAGGTATAAAAGGAGCAAATGGTTCTGGGAAGACAACCTTACTCTATACAATTGTAGGACTTATAAGACATGAAAAAGGAGAAATAAAAATTTTTGGTAAAATTATGAAGGATGAAAAAGATTTCGTAGAGGTTAGAAAAAAAATAGGTTTTTTATTTCAGAATTCGGATGACCAGTTATTTTCTCCAACAGTTGAAGAAGATATTGCTTTTGGTCCATTAAATTTAAGATTACCAAAAGAAATTGTGAAAGAAAGAGTGGAACAAACCATAAAATCACTTGGCATTGAAAAATTAAGACATAGATTCCCTCAAAATCTATCCTATGGTGAAAAAAGAATTGTAGCAATATCAACAATTTTATCTATGAAACCAGATATATATTTACTTGATGAACCAACAACAGGACTTGATGAAAAAACAACTGAAAGGATAGAGAAATTCTTAACTGAAAATAATTTAACCTTCTGTATAGTTTCCCATGATTTATCTTTTATAAAAAGGGTATGTAATAAAATTTATCTCCTTGAAAAAGGGAAAATTTTCCCTTTGTAGTTTTTCCTCTTTGTGTTAAACTTATATTATGGTTAAGATTGCTCCTTCTTTATTGAGTGCTAATTTTGCTTTTTTGGGAGAGGAAGTAAAAAAAGTTACACTTGCTGGTGCTGATTTAATTCATTTTGATGTTATGGATGGTCACTTTGTTCCAAATTTAACCTTTGGTCCAATGGTTCTTGCTGCAATAAGGAAATACTCACATCTACCCTTTGAAGCACATTTAATGATAACAAATCCCGAAAAATACTGGAAAAATTTTGCAGATGCAGGTGCTGATATTATAGGAATACATATAGAATGCCAAATTGACCATATTTCATTAATTAAAGAAATACAGAAATATGGAAAGAAGGTCTGTATCGTTATAAATCCTCCAACGCCTATTGAAAATATATACTCTTTTCTTGAAATTGTTGATATGGTTTTAATTATGACAGTTAATCCTGGTTTTGGTGGGCAAAAATTTATTCATAGTGTTGTTGACAAGATAAGAAAGGTTAATAAAATCAGAAAAGAAAAAAAATTAAATTTTGAAATAGAAGTTGATGGAGGAATAAATGAAAAAACAAGCAGAATTGTAATTGAAAATGGCGCTGATATTCTTGTTACAGGAAATTATATTTTTTCTGGAGATAATTACAAAGAAAGGATTGAAAGTTTAAGATGGAAAAAATAGATTTTGAGAATTTAAAAAAAATAATTGAAAAGAAAGAGGATATAGAAAAAGATGTAAGAGAAATAATAGAAAAGGTAAGAGAAGAAAAAGATAAAGCAATATTTTATTACACAGAAAAATTTGATAGGGTTAAACTTAAAAAATTAAAGATTACAACAAAGGAAATACAGGAAAGTAGAAAATATTTAAAAGGTGAGATTTTTGATTATATAAAGAAGGCTGGAAAAAGAATAGAAAAATATCATAAAAGACAATTACCGAAAGATTTTAAAATAAAAGAAAAAGATATTGAAATTGAATTCAGATATTCACCAATTGAAAAAGTAGGTATATATATTCCTGGAGGGCAGGCACCTTTAGTATCAACTATTTTAATGACTGTGATTCCAGCAAAGATTGTTGGAGTTAAAGAAATATATATTTGTTCACCACCTTCTTATAACGGAAGTATACATCCATTAATTATTGCTACATCTGATTATCTTAAAGTTAAAAACATTTTTTCAATAGGAGGAGTATGTGCAATAAGTGCATTTGCTTTTGGAACTGAAACAGTTCCAAAGGTTGACTTAATATGTGGCCCAGGTAATAAATATGTAAATTGTGCAAAAAAATTATTATATGGAGAAGTTGGTATTGATTTATCAGCAGGACCCAGTGAACTTGTTATTTTTTCAGATGGTTCTGGTAAAGTTGATTTTATTGAATATGACCTTAAAGCACAAACCGAACACACAGATGGACTTGGAATTTTTATAACAACAGACCAAAAACTTGGAAATTTATTATCACAAAAAGTTGAAAATGGGTATTGTATAATTGTTAAAGATGAAAAAGAAGCAATTGAGATAATAAATTATCTTGCACCTGAACATTTACAGATATTTTCAAAAAAGCCACATCTTTTTAAAAATTGTAAAGCAGGAGCAATATTTATAGGTGATTATTCTCCAGCAACTATTGGAGATTATTTCGCAGGTCCATCCCATGTTCTCCCTACTAGTAAAACTGCAAGATTTTCTTCTGGAATTTCTGTTTTAACATTTTTAAGAAGTTATGCAATTGTTAAATGTAAAGAGAAATTTATTAAAAAATATGGTAAACAGATAGAAAAAATAGCAGAAATAGAAGGGCTTTTGAATCATAAATACTCAATAAAGATAAGAAATTTATAGTGTTAAAGGCCTACCTTCCCTTGCTGATTGATCTGCTTTAAAAATAATTCTATGGACAATTGCAGCATCTTCAATATCAGGGAAAGGTTTCTTATCATTTAAAATACAATCTATAAAATGATTTATTTCCCCTTCAAATGGATGGTGTCTAACATCTCCACTATCAGGCAAAATTGTTGGGATTGTTATATAACCAATTTGGCCTGGAAATCTTTCTGGTGCATAAACATTATTATTCCTTATTGTTCCTTTTGAACCAAAAAGTTCAATATTAAAAATATAAGGCGTCTTACAATCAAGTGATGAAGCAACTTTTCCAATTGAGTTATCTTGGAATCTTATTAAAGTTACACTTGTTGGGTCATATTCATATTCTTTAAAATCTTCATTCTTACTTCTTGTTGAGTATGAGAAAACCTCAACTGCTCTTTTATTCATAAACCATAATAAAGCATCCAAAGCATGACATCCAGCAGAAAGTAAGGAACTACCACCAATATCCTTTCTAATATTCCACCTATATTGCTTATACCATGGACCAATTCCATGAAAATAATCAACCTCTGCATAATAAATATCTCCGATTGTATTGTCTTTTAAAAGTTTTTCTATTGTCATTAAAAGAGGGTTCCAGTGTAAAACAAAACTTACAAGTGTCTTAACATTATTTTTTCTGACGACTTCAATCATTCTATTTAAATCATTTTCATTTAAAGCAATAGGTTTTTCAATCAAAATATTTTTTTTATATTCAGCAGCAATAATTGTCTGTTCAGGATGTAAATTATTTGGAGTACATATGGAAACAATATCTATCTCTTCTTTCTTTAACATATCTTCATAATCAGTATAAATTTTAGCAGAAAAACCATACTCTTTTAATTTTCTTTCAGCAGATTCTTTTGTCCTTCCACAAACAGCAACAAGTTCGCAATAAGGATTTTGAATAAAGGCAGCCATATGTTCACCTGAAACCCATCCAGTACCGACTATAGCAACTTTTAATTTCTTCATTTTACCCCCCTTTTTTCATTACTTCTCTGTTTTTCCATAGTTCAATCACTCTAATTATATCTTTTATATCTTCTTTTTTGCAAGTAAAACAGTCCGTATAATCCATATTACTTGTTGACAGAATTTTTTAGAATTTAGAAGATAAAGATTTGAACAATCTACACCTTTACCATAATAAGGACAGGACAAAATTCACAACTTCCTCATTTATTTTTTAAAGTATAATAGAAAAGGATATATAGAAATTACAGGAATCGCAAACTGGATAAATGGAAATGGTTCTCTGTTTTCTTCATTAAATATATCATTTTTCCATTTTCATCAAATTTATTTTGGATTAAAAACTCAAAAATGGTTTGTATCCTCACTCTTGAAAAATTATCCCTCTAATTTTCTTCTCTTAATTCTGCTATCTTTTTTCTTTTTCATTAGTTCAATCAATTTTATTATACTTATCTCCTTTTGGCTGCTTATCTCTTCTTGAGCCCTTCTTAGTAGGTGTTTTTCTTCTATTTTGTCCAGTATATCTTAAATTCTGCAAATAAATTTTTTGACAACAAAAGAAATTTGGATTAATTTTTTAAAATATAAAAATGAAAGGAAAAATAAAAACTTCTCCTTCTTTAATATGTGCAGATCACACTCAACTTGGCAATAAAGTAAAAGAACTTGAAAATTCAGAGGTAGATTTATTTCACTTTGATATTATGGATGAAGGATTTGCTCCAGATATTACATTAGACCCTGTTATATTAAAATCTTTGTCATTTGAAATGCATATGATGGTCTTTACGCCAGAAAGATTGGTTGAAAAATTTATAGAAGCAGGAATTAATATCATAATAGTTCATTATGAAAGTGTTTCTTTTCCATATCGTATCTTCACTGAATTAAAAAAAAGAAATCTCAATGTAAATGTTGAATTAGATAATGGTATTAAAGAAGAAACTATTCCTTCATTAATAATGTTAGGGGAGATTATCCTACTCTGTGATTCAAAAATTATATATTTAAATGGAAGAATTATAAGAAGCGGCTTAAAAAGATTAGAAAATTAATGAAAAGATGAATCATGAAAGAATTCCAGTAATTACAGTAGTTGGTTCTTCAAATGTAGATTTGGTTGTAAAAACTTCCCATTATCCATCTTCAGGTGAAACAGTTATTGGAGATAAATTTTTTATTTGTCCTGGTGGAAAAGGAGCAAATCAAGCAGTAGTAGTTTCAAGATTAGGAGCAAAAGTAAATTTTATTTCATGTATTGGAGATGATTTTTTTGGCGATATAATTTTAAATAATTTAAAAAAAGAAAAAATAGAAACCAAAACTATCATCCGTAAATCTAAAGTTTCTTCAGGCATAGCATTGATTATTGTTGATAAAAAAGGTGAAAATTCTATAGTTGTTAGTCCTGGTGCAAATTATAGATTAAATAAAAAAGATATTGAAAAAAATAAGAAATATATTCTGTCAGCGGATGTAATTGTTCTCCAATTAGAAATACCAATGTCCACTGTTCAATATACTATAAAAATTGCAAAAGAAAAAAATATTCCTGTCATTCTAAATCCCGCACCAGCAAGAAAAATTCCTGATGGTCTATTAAAAAAGATAGATATTCTTACTCCAAATCAAAATGAACTAAAAAGGTTGACTGGAAAAAATTTAGAATCAATAGAATCAGTAAAAAAAGCATCTTATAAATTGATAGATAAAGGGATAAAAGCAATTATAGTAACATTGGGAGAAAAAGGAGCATTATTAGTTACAAAAGATCTATTTGAGTTAGTCCCTTCCATAAAAGTAAAAGTTATAGATACAACAGGTGCTGGCGATGCTTTTACTGGAGGACTTTCTTTCGCTTTAGCCAAAGGAATTGATTTAAAAAAAGCAGTATATTTTGCAAATATTGTTGCTGCCTTATCAGTTAGAAAAATTGGAGCACAATCATCTCCAACAATTTCCAAAGTTAAAAAGTTTTTAAAGAATTTAAAATTGACACAGGAAGAAAAAACAAATAAAATTTTCTCTTAATTTTATAAAAATGAAAAAGAAAATTTCTGGCTTCACATTAATAGAGTTGTTAGTCGTAGTAGCGATAATTGGTATTCTTGCAGCAATGCTTATGCCAGCACTTGCAAAGGCAAGGGAAAAGGCAAGACAGACAACCTGTACAAACAATTTAAAGCAGATATATATTGCCCTTGAAATGTATGCAAGTGATAATGAGGATTTTTATCCTTTCTGTCAGGGAACATGTTTCTGGGGAATAGGAAATATAAATCCTCCATACCCTGGATATCCTGGGTGGACAGAACAGTTATATCCATATGTAAAAAATAAAAAGATATATAGATGTCCTACCTATCCGATTAAAAATGATGCGTTTTCATATTTCTTAAGTGCAAGAGCAGCATATATTGATTCAGGAAATCAAAGAGCAGCAACAAATAGGAAAAAGATAAGATATCCAAGTGCATTTGTTCTTGCAGGAGATAATCAATATAAAAATTTTAGTGTGAATGATAATGATAAAGATGATTATTCACAAAATTGTTTAAGTTGGATGGAAACACAATCTCATTGGCCCTCATATCATCTTGGTGGTTTAAATGTCTTATTTGCAGATGGTCATGTTCTGTGGATAAAAGAATACAACAATCAAAAAATAACCTTTAGATATTACGAGTTTTCTAATTGGTAAAATATGGTAATATTAATATATGGAAAGAAAGGGAATTTTTAAAAGAAAAACAAAAGAAACAGATATTGAAATAGAAATTAATCTTGATGGAGAAGGGAATTATAATATTGATACATCTGTTGGTTTTTTAAATCATATGCTTGAATTATTTTCAAAATTTTCATCTTTTGATTTAAAAATCAAAGGTAAAGGAGATATTGAAGTTGATACACATCATATTGTAGAAGATGTAGGAATATCTCTTGGTTCTGTTATAAAAGAAGCGCTCAAAGATAAAAAAGGAATTAAAAGATATGGATTTTCTTCTGTCCCTATGGATGAGGTTTTAGTCAATATTTCTCTTGATATATCTGGTAGACCATATCTTGTTTTCAATGTCCCCTTTATAAAAGGGAGAGAAGGTAGTTTTGAAATAGAAGATGCAAAAGAATTTCTAAAAGGTTTTGTTAATCATCTTGGACTTACTTTGCATATAAACCTTATCTATGGAGAAAACTTACATCATATCCTTGAAGGTATTTTTAAAGGTCTTGGACTTGCTTTAAAAGAAGCAGTAAAAATAGAAGGTAAAAAACTACCATCAACAAAAGGGAAAATTGACTAAAATGGAAAGAAAAGACATGCCAAATCCAAGAATTGCTGCTTTACTTTCTTTTGTCTTTAATGGACTTGGACAGATTTATAATGGAGAAATAAAAAAGGGACTAACTTTAATATTTCTTTCAGGCGTCTCTCTTTTAATTTTAATAATAGGTGCTATATTTCTTTTCTATTTTATCAAAACATTACCTCCAATAAGTTTTTTAGTATGGGGCGTCTGTCTTTTTTTCTTTGGTTTAACTGGAATGATAATAATTGGAATTTATAGTATCTCAGACGCATATAATAAGGCAAAAAAAATAATAGAAAATTATGAAAGACAAGATTAAAAAATTTATTGATTACCTTGAAAACCAGAAAAATTACTCAAAGCATACATTGAAAGGATATAAAAAGGATATAAGTCAGTTTATTGAATTTTTGAAAGAAAGGAAGATTTCTGATTTTGAAAAAGTTGAATATGAAGACCTTATAGGTTTTATAAGTAAATTAAAAAATTCCAATATGAAAGAAAAAACAATAGGAAGAAAAGTCGCTTCTTTAAAATCATTCTATAAATTTCTTGTCAGTAAAAAATTTATAAAGAAAAATCCAACACTTTTAATCAAATCTCCAAAAGTTCCTGAAAAGTTACCAAATTTTTTAACCTATAATGAAATTATAAATCTTCTTGAAATTCCCATTACCAAAAAAAACTGGCAATCTTTAAGAGACAGAGCAATCCTTGAAGTTTTATATTCAACAGGAATAAGAGTAGGAGAACTAATAAATTTAAAAATAGATGATATCAATTTTGTAGATGAAGTTATAAAAGTAAGAGGTAAAGGAAAAAAAGAAAGGATTGTACCTATAGGGAAGGTTGCTCTTAATTGTTTGATTGAGTATATTGAAAAAAGACCAAATAAAAAAGAAAAATTTCTTTTTTTGAATAAGTATGGGAGGAAAATCACTGAAAGGAGTGTTGAAAGAATTGTTAAAAAATATACATTATTTACAAGAATTAATAAAAATGTTACTCCCCATACAATCAGACATACCTTTGCAACACATCTTCTTGATAGGGGTGCAGATTTAAGAACTGTTCAGGAATTGCTCGGTCATGAAAGAATAACAACAACACAGATTTATACACATCTAACTATTGAAAAATTAAAACAATTATATGAAAAATTTCATCCAAGGGGTAAATAATCCTTTAAAACTTTTCTTATTTCTTGCTCTTGAGGCTTAATTTCTCCAATCTCAACAATATTCCATATTTCTTTATATTCAATTATACTTTGTGGTTCAACAATTTTGAGTGGACTTAATGTTTCAAGTTCTAAAAATTGTGAATTTGTGTATACCTCAACATTACAACCAAAATCAGGATATTCTCCTTTTTCTGTCTCAAAACTTTTAACAAATAAAAATCTATCAACATAATAAGCGACCCAATTTTCATTTACATTTACACCTATTTTAAATGGCTTTTTAATCCCAACATCCTGTTTAACAAAAATAAAATTTTTATTCAGAATCAATCTTTTATCAGAAATATCAGTATATTGCCAGAGAGAAATGTGTCTATCAGGTAACAAACCGTATTTATCAACTTTTTTAGGTACAATTGGTATAATTGCAAATCCTCCTTTTTTCATAACAGATAAACACCACGCTCCAAATTTTATTGGCCATCTTCCTATATTCTTTATTATATGATTGACCTCAAGACCCTGTTCTATTTTTTTTATCTCTATCTGCTTTTCAACAGAATTCTGTATTTCTGTATTTCCATAAATCTTTATAAATTCCTTAAATTTTTCAATTCTAACGGGTTTATCATCAAGAGAATAAGAGCGAGGATTATCTTCAGGAGATGTCCATAATCTATGTCCACCATATATATGCCATTTCCCCTCTTTAGTATCAATTGTTAAATCTGGAAGAAGTTCAAAAACATTTTTATCAGGATATTTTTTAAGAGAAAAATGAATAACTCTTGGGCCTATATCTTCAGGTATCCCTACAATAAAATTACCGATTTCAAATTTTTTTATTCTCATTTTTCCCCCTGTTTTAAATTTAAAAGTTTAATAGCATTCTCCCTCATTATCTTATCAAACACTCTTTTGCTTATTTTGCCTTTTTCAACAAGATTTAAAAGAAAATCTACTATTGGAATTTCTTGATCTGGTCTACATATATCTGTTCCAAAAAGTAATATGTCCTGAAACTCATTTAAAAATTCAACTGCATAATTAAGGTCTCTTGCAAGTGCATTATAACCACTTCCTGCTGAAAGATCTCCATATAGATTTGAATATTTTCTCATAAGTTTTGGCACAACTCCTTCTTCAATGACAGGATATTTAGGATATCTTTTCCTATCATTTATATCCTTTAAAATAGAAATTTCAGCCCAGAAAGAAGGACCATGTCCAAGAAACTTTAATTTTGGGAAAATGGAGAGACATTTTTCAAGTTGAGGAAGTCCTGGATCATCGTAAAGTCCATATGTATTACCAATCGCACCATTTCCATCAAAAATCAAAGGAAAACCAACTTTTTCAACATATTTAAATAAATTTAAAACCCTTTCATCAAGAAATGGTAAATTTGGCATAACTTCGCCTATCCCTTTACAACCAAGGGATTTATAATAATTCAAAATTGGTTCAAAATCTGCATCAGGGGAATTTGTTAGAGCCCGTGGATCTATATTACAGAAAGGAATAAATCTATCTTTATATTTTTCACATATCTCAAGAATTTCTTCATTTGACTGTGGTAAATAGACCTCTGGATTTACAATTGGAAGTAAAATACCCTTTTCTATTCCAACTTTGTCATATATCTTTAAAATCTGTTCAGGTGTTGAAAAAAGCGGTTTCCCATCAGTCCAAATATAAGGTCTTTTAAAAGCATGGCAATGAATATCTATAAAAGTTTTTTCCATATTAAAAATTATACCCTATACCAAAAAGAAAAATTTTAGAATTGATACCTTCATTTGGTAGTTTTATTCCAGCATTTGAAACATGTCTAAACCTTCCTTCTGTATAAATTGAAAATCTTTTTAGACTGAATTTTAAACCAAGACCAATTGAAGTAGCAAAATTAAAATGAGTTGCCTGTTCTGTAAAATCAGTTGAAAAATAAACTATTCCAGTTCCTATTTTTACATATGGTTGAAAATTGCTTCCAGAAAATCTATAAAGAGCAAAAAGAGAAACACCAATTTCAAAATTATCAGATGGATTTAACACATGAGCAATTGATGGTTCTATTTGAAAGAAACAACTTTTACTGCCTTTTATTGGTTTTGTGAAATCAGCGATAAATGTATAAAATTCATAATTCCCATAACTTTTAGTTTTTGCAAAACTATATCCAGTAAAAAATGTTGTCTTAAAATCATCTGCCAAACTATATAAACAAGAAAAAAGTAAAAAAGTCAACACAACCTTTCTCATTTTTCTATCCTTCTTTTAAGAAACAGATTTTCTATTCATGATTAGATAAATGACAGGAACTAAAACTAAACTTATAAGCCAGGAAACCAGAAAGCCACCAATTGCAGTTATACCAAAGCCACGCCACATTTCTCCACCTGTCCCTCTACCAATAGCAAGTGGTAATATCCCAAAAATTGTTGATAAAGAAGTCATCATAATTGGTCTTAATCTTGTTCTACCTCCTTCAATTATTGCCTCAACTAAATTCAATCCCCTTTTCCTCAAAGTATTTATATAATCAACAAGAACAATTGCGTTATTAACAACAACTCCCATAAGCATTATCATCCCCATAAATGAGACAATTGAAAAATTAACTCCTGTTAAAAATGTAAACCAAACGACTCCAATAAATGTAAAAGGAATGGAGAAAAATATAATAAATGGCGTTTTAAATGATTCAAAAAGTCCAACCATAACCATATAAACAAGGACAATTCCTAAAATTAAAAGAACCCTTAAATCAGCAAAACTTTCTCTCTGTTCTTTCAACATTCCACCAAATTTTATTCTTATATCAGGTGGTATATTTAAATTTTTTATTTCGTCTTCTATGTCCTTAAAAACTTCACTCATTGCTCTTTTATAAGTGTCACATCCAATTTTAATAATTCTTTCCCTGTTTTTTCTATTTATCTCTATTGGTCCTGTTGTTAGATCAATTTTTGCAATATCTTTTAATTTAATAATCTGTCCTTTATGTGTAAAGATAGGAAGTTTTTCAATATTCATTATGTTATATCTTTGACTCTCCTCAAGTTGCATAAAAACATCAAAATCCTCACCACTTTCCCTGTATTTTGTTGGAGTAAAACCATAAATGTATCCTCTTATAGTTTGAGAAATCTGAGCAGTTGAAATACCAAGTGTTTTTGCTTTTTCTTTGTCAATTTTAATGTGAAATTCAAGCCGCTCTCCTTTATATGAGGTCTTTATATTAATTGCTCCTTGGATTTTTTTTATCTTTTCTTTTAAGATTTCTGCATATTGATTAAGTTTTTCAATATCAGAACCATAAAGTTCTATCTCTATTTGACTGGCACCTTGTGTAAAAATTGCCTCCATACCACTTCCAGTTGAGACAGTGAATCTTTCTATTCCTGGTATTTCTTTAATCCTTTTTCTCAAAATTTCTGCAATTTCTTTATCAGACCTTTTTCTTTCTTCTCTCCAAACAAGCATAGTTGAAACCTGGCCTGCATAAGGGCCTTCTTCTCTTCCTATTACAGCAGAAAAACCTGTTCCAGATTCTCCTATATTTGCATACCAGAATTTTCTTTCAGGTATTTCCTGTTGGTAGATTTTTCCAATTTTTTTAGCAATTTTGTCTGTTTGTTCAAGACGAGAGGAAGGATTTAATGCAAAACTTGTCTCTATTCTTCCCATATCATACTGAGGGAAAAATTCAGTTCCTATAAATTTAGTTAAAGAAAGAGAAAAGATAAAAATTAAAGAAATAATGGATAGAAATTTACCAGGATTATTAAGGCAAAATTTTATTATCTTAGTGTAAATTTCATCAAGTTTTTTAAGAAAAACTTCTCCCATTTTGTAAAACTTTGTTGGAGATCTTTTTGATGGCTTTATTAATATTGAACAAAGCATAGGGACAAGAGTTAAAGCAATAATCATAGACATAAAAATTGTAGTAGTTATAATAAATGCAAGTTGTTTAAACATTATTCCTATAAAACCTTTAATTAAAATCAACGGGAAAAATACAACAATTGTTGTTAAGGAAGAGGCTATTATCGCTGTCGCTATTTCTTCTGCTCCAAAAACACTTGATTTTTTTATATCTGCTCCTTTTTCAAAATTTCTTACAATATTTTCAAGAATAACAATTGAATTATCAACAACCATCCCTATTACAATTGTTAAACTCATTAAAGAAATTACATTTATAGTAAAACCACCAAGATAAAGGAAAAGAAATGCACATATTAATGAAAAGGGAATTGAAGTTACAACTATGAAACTTAAATTTAATTTCCTTAAAAATAAAACCGTAACGATTATAACAAGAATTCCAGCAGTAATAGCAGTATTGATAAGATTTTTTATTGTCCTTATAATTATTTCAGAGGAATCAAAGACAATCTGTATATCTATATCTTTCGGAATATAATTTTTGATTTCCTCTATTTTCTTTTTTATATTATTTGCAACAATGACAGTATTCCTTCCTGACTGCTTCTGAACAACAAGAATAATTGCTTCTTTCCCATTAATATACCCTTTTGATTTTTCTTCTTCAAAATGGTCTTCAATTCTGGCAATATCTTTCAAATAAATATTTTTACCTGAAGTGCTTAATATTAAAATATCATTTATTTCATCAGGACTTCTGAATCTACCTGTAACTCTTAAAAAATAATTTCTTCTTCCTGTTTTTATCTCTCCAAGTGGAAAATCAATATTTTCTTCTTTTAATCTTTGATATATTAACTCAATTGGAATTCCATATCCTTTAATCTTTTCCCAATCAAGATAAATTTTTATCTGTCTTTTAAGTCCACCAAAAAGCATAACACTTCCAACTCCTTCTGCTTTTTTTAACCTATCTGAAATCTGTTTATCTGTTATGTAATAAAGGTCTTTCCATAATGTATTAGAAGCAATAGAAATTATAGCAACAGGTGTCATAGATGTTGAAAATTTAAAAATAAGTGGTTCTTCAGCATCAGGAGCATGCTGGTATATCTCGGTTTTTGCAAGATCAACTTTATCTCTTATATCATTTGTTGCAGAATCAAGATTCTTACCCCATTTAAATTTACAACTTACAATTGAAATATTATCTTTTGAAATTGAATTTATTTCATCAATATCTTCAACTGTTGTAAGTTGATCTTCAAGATATTTTGTAATATCATTTTCAACATCAGAAGCACTTGCACCAGGATAAGGGACTATAACTGTTATAACAGGTGGTTCAATATTTGGCATTAAATCAATTGGTATTTTAGGAATTGTAATTAAAGATATTAGGAGAATTGCTAAAAAAATCATTAAAATTGTATATGGTCTTCTTACTGAAATTTCTGGTAATGTCATGTTTTCTCCTCTATTATTTTAATTTTTTTCCCAGTATCAAGAATTCCCTGTGATGTAACAATTACTATGTCATCTTTATTCAATCCTTCTTTTACTTCTGCATAACTCTCACCAATTTTTCCAACTTTAATATAGACCTTTTCAGCAAAGTTATCTTTTACTCTGAAACAATAATAATTTCCACTTCCGGGTAATTTCATAATTGCATCAAGAGGAACAATAAGAGATTTTCTCTCACCTGTTATAATTTTCCCCTTACAATACATTCCTGGTTTTATAATAAATGAATTGTTTTCAAGTATAATCTCTACATTCACTGTTCTTGTCTTTTCATCAACAAAAGGATAAATTCTTGAAACTTTTCCATAGAAAACTTTATCGTGGTAACTATCAGTCTCAACTAAAACAGATTGATCTTTTTTAACTTTTCCAATATCTTCAGTAGAAACAGGTAAGTTAATCTTAACTTTACTTATGTCAATAATGGATACAATTGGAACAGATCTCATCATTGAACTTTCTGTTATAAATTCTCCTTCATCTACAAATTTTTCTGCAATAAATCCATTAATAGGCGAATAAATAAATGCTTCATTCAATCTTATTTTTGCAATTTCAAATTGTTTTTTAAGTGCTTCTATCTGATGTGAAACAACCTCATACTGTGTTTTTATATCATCAAGTTTCTTTTCAGAGATTACACCTTCTTTAAATAGATTTGTAAATCTTTCATAGTCCTTTTTTATATTTTCAAGATTTATCATGGCTGCTTTAAGTTGATTTTCTACATTTTCATATTCAATCTTCCTTTTTCTATAATCAATCTGAGCAATAAAATCACCCTTTTTAACATAGTCACCCTCTTTAACATTTAATTTTTCAATAAGACCACTTACTTCTGAATAAATCACAACTTTCTGATATGGTTCAATTTCTCCTAAAGATTCAATCTCATCCTTCAAAATAATTTCCTGAACTTTTGCAACTTCAACAGGGATATCTTCTTCATAAAAAATTTTTTTTGTTTTTTCTTTATTTCTGTTTCTCTGAAGTTGTGTAGCAAAAATAATTAATATTACTATTAAACCTATTATAAAAATAGTAATTTTTTTCATTTTGCCTCCAGTTTTAAGACACCACTTACTTTTTCAAGTTCGGAATAAGCAGTTTTGTATTCATAAAGAGCATTGTAATAATTGTTTTTTGCTTCTGTCAATGATGTTATTGCATCAATTACATCTGTTGTTGTTGCCAATCCTTCTTTATAAAGAATTTCTGCAACTCTTAGATTTTCCTCTGCTACCTCTATCTGCTTTTTACTTTCTTCTATTTTATTTTCACCTGCTATAAAGTTTAAGTAAGCATTCTTTATTTCAATTTCAATTGAATTTTTTAAAAGTTTATATTGATTTTCAACTTCTTCTTTTTCTCTTTCTGCCTTTTTTATTTTATCTTTTGTTTGCCCCCAGTTCCATATATCATAGGAAAGTAAAATCCCTGTATTCCAGTTTGTATCCCATTTCTCTAAGGATGATTGGGTTCCTCTCTCTATATTGTAATTGAAGAAAAAATAAATTTGTGGATATAAATTACTCTTTTCAATATCTATATTTTTTTGATAAATTGAAATAATCTTTTCAAAACTTTTTATCTCTTTTCTTTCTTTAAGTCCTGTTTCAATCCACCATTTATAATCTTTTTTTTCTTCTTTAAGTTCAAGTATATCCTCAACTTCAAATTGATAATCAAGGTTTCTATTTAAAATGAAGTTTAAATTCGCCTTTGCAAGTTTTAAATAATTTTCGCTCTCTATAATCTTTGTCTCAACATTTTTCAAAGCAACTTCAGTTTTTAAAATATCAACTTTTGTCACTATCCCCTGCTCAAACATTTTTTTTGCATTTATCAAATGTTTTTCAAGATTTTCTTTATATTTTTTACTTGTTTCAACAAATCTTTTTGCTTTAAGAATATTAAAATAATTTTTTTTAACATCAAGTATTAAATCTGACACTTGTTTTTCATAATCAATTTCTGATTTTTCATAACTTTCTTCTGCAATCTGGTACATTCTTTCAATCTTTTTTCCAGTAAATAAAGGTTGTTTTAAAGTAAATGTGAAGGTATAAAGATTATCTTCTGTAAATTTCAAAGGACCAAATCCACCAAAAATTATTCCTTCATTATCTCCAAGGTGTGTATAATTAAAAGAAAGAGATAAAGATGGTAAAAGATATTTTATTGCAATTTCTTTCTGATAAAATGCTTGCTCTATTTTATTTTTTGCAATTTTTATTTTTAAATTGTTTTCAATAGCAATTTTTATACAATCATCAAGATTAAGTATTTCTTCTGCAAAGGATATTGAAAAAATAATTGAAAGAACTATTAAAAATTTTCTCATCTTTTTATCCCTTCTGTAAAAATTTTAAAAATTACATCTTTCTTCTTAATAAGAGAGTAACTTCTTCCATCTATTAACCATTTATGAATATTCCCATGCAATATTCCGATTAAAGAGTAAATTATGTCATCCAAATTCAATTTTTTTATTTTATTCTCTTTTATCTGCTTATCAAAACCCTCTTTCATAAATGACCCCCACCTCTTAAAAAAATCTTTCCAGAATTGCTCAAAACTTTTTCTTCTTATAAATGGTTTTTCCTGAAGTAAAATTCTAAAGAAATTATAGTTTTTTTCAAAGTAACTTAAATATATTTCAATTCCTTTTTTCAACCTTTCAAAAAAATCGTCTATATCACTCACATCATCTTTAATTTTTAACATAAGGTTCTCAAACTCTTGCTTGATGATGGAAAAGAATAGATCATTTTTATCTTTAAAATACAGATAAAAAGTCCCCTTACCAATACCTGCTTTTTTAGTAATTTCATCAACTGTCGTTTTTGAATAACCTTTCTTACTTATCAATCTTTCTGCAACTTTTATAATAAGATTTTTTTTATTTTCCATTTTGACTGACCAGTCAGTCATTATTATATTTTAAAAATTTTATTTTGTCAAGTATTTGTTAAACCTTTGATATTTCTATATTTTAAAAGATTTAAATAAAGATTAAAAGAAAAAGTCCCTCTTTATTTGACAAAAATCAAATAATGGTTTAAAAATAAAAAAACGAAAGGAGGTGAGAAAAGTGGCAAAAAAAGTAGCAAAAAAAGCAGCAAAGAAAACAGCAAAGAAAAAATGTGCGAGTAAGAAAAAATGAGAAGGAAAAAAAGAAAACTTAGATGGAGAAGCAAAAAAGCACTCCATAGAAAGAAACCCACAATGGGCTAAATAAAAAGTTTACTAACTGTTGTTTCAAGATGAATACTCTTAATTGCTTCTCCAAGTAATTCAGAAACAGTAAGAATAGTAAATTTTGAAGGTAAAGAAGAGTGATATATTGTATCAGTAATTATTATTTCTTTAAAAAGTGATTTTTCAAATTTTTCAATTGCATCACCTGATAAAACAGGATGTGTGCAACAACCATAAATTTCTGTAGCACCATTTTTCAATAATGCATTTCCTGCTTCAATCATTGTATTTCCTGTGGAAATTAAATCGTCAACAATAATTGCTTCACAACCTTTTACCTCGCCTATCACATGCATCATTTCAACTTTTTCAGGGGACTCTCTTCTTTTATCAACTATTGCTAAATTACCTGGTAATCTTTTTGCAAATGCTCTCGCCATCTTCACACTGCCAACATCTGGTGCAACAATGACTGGATTTTTAAATTTTTTTTCTCTTAAATATTTTATTATTACTGGAGCAGCAAAAAGATGGTCAACTGGAATATCAAAAAAACCCTGAATTTGTGGTGCATGAAGGTCCATAGTTAGAATTCTATTTGCTCCTGCTGTAACAAGAAGATTTGCAACAAGTTTTGCTGTTATAGGAACTCTTGGCTGATCTTTTCTATCCTGCCTTGCATAACCATAATATGGAATTACTGCTGTAATTCTTCTCGGAGATGCTCTTCTTAAAGCATCAAGAATTATAAGCAATTCCATTAAATTTTCATTTACAGGTGGACAGGTTGACTGAATTATAAAAACATCTTTTCCTCGTATATTCTCTTCAATCTTTACACATATTTCTCCATCCTGAAATCTGTATATTTTTATAGAACTCAGTTCTTTTTGTAAATATGCAGTAATTTTTTTTGATAATTCTAAATTTGAATTCCCAGAAAAAATTAAACAACTATCCATTTTCTCTCCTCTCTTTCAAGTATTGTTCTGCTTTTTTCAAGTCAGATAAAGTATTAATTCCAATTATTTCATAAGGATCTGGTGTTGTATAAGTTGAAATTTTTTTATTTTCTGATTTATAAATCTTAATTATATCTGTTAGATAATATTCCCCTTTTTTTGGATTTGGCTCAATTTTTCTTAAACTTGAGAATAGACCATCTGATTTAAAAACATATACACCAGCATTAACTTCTTTTATCTTTTTCTGTTCTTCGTTTGCATCTGCTTCTTCTATTATCTCAACAACTTCTTCATTTCCATCTCTCAAAATTCTCCCATAGTTGGCTGGATCATCAAGTTTTGCTGTTAAAAAAGTACAATAGTTTTTCTCTTTTATGTGTTCTTTAAGAAGAGCATTTATTGTTTTTTCAGAAATAAATGGAGCATCCCCATTAAGAACAATTATATCTCCTTCAAAATCCTTTAAAACTTTTTCTGTCTGTAAAACTGCATGACCTGTTCCTTTTAGTTCTTTTTGCTCTACATATTCAACATTTTCATTTTCAAGTTCTTTAAAAACCTCTTCTTTTTTAAAACCAACAACTATAATTATTCTTTTTGAATTAAATTTTTTTATTGTTTCAAGTAAGTATTTTAACATTGGTTTTCCAAGAATTTTTGTTATTGTCTTCTGATTTTTACTCCCCAATCGTCTTCCCATTCCAGCAGCCAGGATTACAAAACACAAATTTTTACTTTCTACCATTTTTCCCTTTCTGCCCGGCAAGGACTCGAACCTTGATCCTCGGCTCCAAAGGCCGGTGTGTTACCAATTACACTACCGGGCAAAAAATTTTTGGAATTTAAATAGTTGATTATTAAAAATTCTATTGTTCTGAATAATTTTTACCTGTGCCTTTTTTTACTTTTTCATATTCCTCAAGAACTTTTTTCTGAATATATTCTCTGAAATCTGTCTTTACTGGATGAGCAAGATCCCTGTGTAGTTGAGAAGGAGAAAGTCGCTGTTGATTTAAAGGGTTCAAAGAGACACCACAAGAACCACAAAATTTATGGCTTACAGGATTTTTAAATCCGCATCTTGAACAAGGCCTCTGCATTTTTTTACTTGGCATAGCAACAAAAAGGCCTCTTTTTCCTTCTATAATTCTTACATCCCTTACAACAAAAGAATTGTCAAAAGTTATAGATGCATAAGCTCTTAACCTACTATTTGGTCTTTCAACAAGAGAAACCCTGACTTCAGTAATTTCCATCTTTACCTCCTTTTACATGAATATACTTTCTACTTCTACTTTTTCCCATCCTTCTAAAAAAACAAAATCTCTTATTTTTGCAACTTCCCCCTTCTCTTTAAACAAACTATATAAAACTCCTCCACTTCCACTCAAAAAAAATCTCTTTCCTATTTTTTTTTCTATCTTACTTCTCACCTCCTTTATTTCATTATTTAATTCAAAACAAGGTTTTTCAAGACGATTAAACATATTTTCTTCAATTTTAACAATATCCGCTTCTTCTATTTTCCTAATGAGAATTTTAACCTTTTCCAATGCATATGTCAAATTACCAAATTCTCCAATTTCATCAAGTTTATTATAAACATCTTTTGTATTTACAGGAAATTGAGGGATTAAAAGTAAATAATAAAATTTAAAATCATTACAAACTGTAACTTTTTCTCCATAATTTTCAATTAGACATCTTTTACGATAGAAAAATAATGGTATATCAGAGCCAATCTGTTTTCCAATTTCTACCATATCTTCAATCCTTAAACCAAAATTAAATATTTCATTTAAATAAAGTAATAAATATGCAGCGTCAGAACTTGCACCTCCAAGGCCTGTTCCAGGTGGTATTCTTTTTTCAATCTTTATATCTATCTGAAAACTGAACCTTTTTTTTAAAATAGAAATCAATCTTGCAACTGTATTATCCTCTGGAATTTCCCATTTTGAGACAAAGTTTATATTTGTTTTTTTTGATGGTTTTAAATATATATAGTCGTATAAAGAAACTATGTCTACAAGGGAAACTATTGGATGAAGAGAATTATGTCTTTCCCCAACTTCAAGAAAAAGATTAACTTTTGCTGGTGCTTTTATCCTCCACATTATCCTTGCTCTTTCTTTTTGCAACTCTAACCATAGATGGTCTTATAACTTTATCTTTATAGATATAACCACTTTTATCTTCTTCTAAAATTATACCATCTTCAATTTCATCTGTCTCTACAACCCCTACTGCTTCATGAAGATTGGGATCAAATTTTTCTCCTTTTGCTTTTATCTTTTTTACTCCATGACTTTCAAGAAATTTTTCAAATTCTTTTTTTAATAATTCAATTCCTTTTTTTATAACTTCTGGTGAAGAATTTCTATCCGTCATTTTAATAACATTTTCAAAAATTTCATCAAATGGAATAAGTTGTAAAATAAGATTTTCATTCCCATATTTAATTAGATCTCTTTTTTCTCTTTCAGCCCTTTTTCTATAGTTGTCAAATTCAGCAAGAGTCCGTAAATACTTATCATTCAATTCTTCTATTTTTTTATTCAATTCTTCCTTCTCCTTACCAATTTCTTTAAATTTTTTAGCAATCTCTCTTAATCTTTTTAAATCATCCTCTTTTATAAAATATATCTTTTTATTCATTTTATAAAACCCATTCTCCATGGTGGCCAGTAAATAAATAATGCTTTACCTATTAAATTTTTTTTAGGGACAAAACCCCAATCTCTACTATCTGAACTATTGATACTATTATCGCCAAGGACATAATATAAATTTTCAGGAACTTCTATCTCATTCTCAACACCATAAGTCCCTATACTATAATAATACCTGCAACTTATTTTAGGATCATTTATCGGCTCTCCATTTATATATATTTTACCCTCCTTTATTAAAACTTTTTCTCCACCAACTGCAATTAACCTTTTAACAAAATCCCTTTTAGGGTCATGTGGTGGCTTAAAGATAACAACCTCTCCTCTTTTCGGCTCTCTAATTTTATAAATTATATTATTTGAAAGAAGACGGTCCCCTACTTTTAATGTTGGAACCATAGAGGTAGTTGGAATTTTAAAATTCCCAACAAAAAATGTTCTGATAAATAAAGCAATTATAAAAGCCCAGAATAATGATTTAAACCAGTTAAAAGTTTCCTTTTTAAAATCTCTTTTTTTTTCCATATATTTAAAGAAAAAATTTTAACATTTTAATTTTTATCTATCAACTTTATTATATGTAGATGCATATGCTTTTACCATTTCTTCAAAATAATAATCTTTTTTAATTTTTTCTCTTGCTTTTTGTCCAATTTTTTCTCTTAATTCTTTATTTTCAATCAAGTTTATAATTCTCTCTGCCATCTTTTTATAATCACCACTTTTAACTATATATCCTGTTTCTCCATTTTCAATAATATAAGGAACATCACCAACATCCGTTGCAATAGATGCTATACCATATCCCATACTTTCAAGTAAACTAACAGGACATCCTTCCCATAGGGATGGAAGAACAAAAATATCAAAAATTCTAAGATAATCATAAATGTTTTCAACATATCCTGTTAATACAAAATACTGCTCAATACTATACTTTTTAATCCTTTTTAAAATTTCCTGTTTTAATTCACCCTCACCTATAATATAAAATCTGACATTTTTAAACTTTTCTATAACTATTTTAGCAGCATCAATTAAATAAAAATAACCTTTTGCTTTTTTTAAATTTCCAATAGTTCCTATAACTATAAAATCCTTCTTTTCAACCTTTTCTAAATTTTCAAGTATTTGGATTCCATTTGGTATAACCTTTATTTTTTTTCTTGGAATTCTACCTTTCTTTATTAAAATTTCTTTTGCAGAATAAGAATTTGAAATAATTAAATCAACCCATCTTTTTGTTATTCTTTCTAAAAACCAATGATACCATTTTCTCCATGGATCTGTACTTCTTTGAGACGAAATTATAAGTTTAATTCCAAGAATTTTTCCATAAATTCTACCAAGTATATTTGCGACAAAAAGAAATGACTGAAGAATATCTAAATTTTCTCTTTTAAGTATAAAAAAAAGATTTATAAAAGAAAATGGATTTTTTTTTAGATTAACAATATAAACTTTAAAATTTTCTTCTTTTAACTTTTCTGTGAATCTCCCTTTGCCTTTAATACAAAAAAATATAATTTCAAACTTATTTTTATCAAGATTTTTTACAAGTGTTAATATCATCTTTTCTGTGCCACCAATATCAGAACTTCCTATCAAATAACCAATTTTAATTTTATTTTCCATATATTGGTTCTAATGGGAGGGATAGTATTTTTCTTTTTATTTTCTGATAAGCGACCAACCCATTTAATGATGCTCTTGGATACGATAAAAAATAATTTGTTTTTATTCTTTCTAATTTTGTAAACTCTTTTAAATTCATTAAACCAGGACCAATTAAAGTATAGTCGTTTTTTTTAACAATTGAAAGAAGGTCTTTCAAAATTATTTTTTTTATTTTGAATGATTTTTTATAATTAAATCTCCCATTAAATTCTGAACAATAAAATATATCTCTTGAACAGTAAACTATACCTAAAAATTTCGCTTTAATATTTTTAACAGAATAAAAAATCGAATCAAAAACACTTACAGCATAAATTTTATTTATTTGACCCAAAACTATACCTTTTGCAAAACTCATACCTATACGAACTCCTGTCCAGGAACCAGGACCAGAACAAACAACAATATAATCAAACTCTTCATAAACATAGTTAAGTTTTTCAATAAGTTCACCTGCAAGGTCTGAACTCTCAAAAAAGATTTCCTTTTTTATAATATCATCTTGAAGAAGTGCTATACTCCCAAAATTTGTTGTTGTTTCTATAGAAAGAATTTTCATTTAAATATTTTAATCTGTTTCTCTACATTCTTCAACAAATGCTTCTATATTTTCAATTGGAACATCAGGTTCAAGAATATGAGTTGGAGATATGATTAAAGCACCATCATAACCAATTTTCTTTTTTCTTTCCCTAACAGTCATTCTAACTTCATCTGGTGTACCAAAAGGCATAGTACTTTGTGTTCCAATTGTTCCATCAAAAACAATATATTTACCATATTCTTTTTTAATTTTATAAATATCCATACATTCTGGCTGAACAGGATTTAAAATTGTTACTCCTATATCTATTAATTCACCTATAATTTCTTCAATATTCCCATCGCTATGATACCATATTTGGATATCTGGTTTTATACTTTTTGCTTTTTCATATACCTTTTTCCATCTTGATTTTATAAATTTTCTCCACATATCTACAGAAAACATAAGCGCCCTTTGATTTGCAACATCATCTCCAGTCATTATCATATCAACTCCTGCTTTTGCAGCAAGTTCTGCTATTTTAATATTCCTTTCTGTAAATCTGTCAAGTATATATTCACACCAGGAAGGGTTTTCAATCATATCCATTAAAAACTCTTGGTATCCACGAACTTGCCATGAACTTTCATACATATGGCCAATAAAACAGCAAGTTACTTTACCTTCTTTATGCGCATTTTCTACTTTTTCTTTCATACCTGTTGGATATAAATTTTCACTTTCTGGGAATGGGAATTGTTCAATATCTTTTAATGATTTTGCATTTCTTAAAGGACTTATATAACCAGTAAAATGATAGTATTTTGCAGGAATTTCAAGAACTCCAAGCCAATTTATAAA
>JAMWCJ010000099.1 GCA_023818645.1 Candidatus Omnitrophota bacterium
TCCTGAAAAATGGACATATCAATGCAATGCTGTTTTTAATCCTGGTGCTATTGAATTTAATGGTTATGTTTATCTTTTGTGCAGGGTTGAATCATTTGATGGATATTCTCACTTAACTTTAATAAGAAGTAAAAATGGAATTGACAACTGGGAGATACCAAAAACACCCACATTGATTCCAGATGAAAAATATTTTGAAGAAAAATGGGGATTAGAAGACCCGAGAATTGTGTATATTGAAGAATTAAAGAAATATGCAATAACTTATACTTCTTTTTCTCCTGGCGGACCTTTAATATCTTTAATTTTAACTCATGATCTTAAAAAATTTGAAAGAAAAGGGCCTTTAGTTCCACCAGAAGATAAAGATGGTTGTTTATTCCCTAAAAAAATTAAAGGTAAATTTGCTTTAATTCACAGACCTATAATAAGAGGTGAAGGACACATCTGGATATCTTATTCTCCTGACCTTATTCATTGGGGAGAACATAAAATTTTATTACCTGTAAGACCTGGAATGTGGGATTGCCATAGAGTTGGGCTTGGGACTCCTCCAATTGAAACAGAAAAAGGTTGGTTAATAATCTATCATGGAATAAGATATACTGCTTCAATTCCAATTTATAGAGTTGGACTTGCTCTACTTGATTTAGAAGATCCAGAAAAAGTTATAGTAAGGACAAAAAACTGGGTATTTTCTCCAGAAAAAGATTATGAGAGAATAGGGAATGCTATGAATGTTGTTTTCCCGACAGGTTATATTATCAGAAATAAAGAGATTTTTATTTATTATGGTTGTGTTGATAGAACAATTTCAGTTGCTTTTGCTAACCTTTCAGATCTTTTAGATATTGTTCAACAGAATAAAATTTAAAAAATAATTATTTTAAAAGTTCTTTTTTAATTTTTCCACTTCCTGTTTTCGGTAATTCTTTTCTAAATTCAACTATTGTAGGAACTTTATATGATGCAAGATGCTGACGACAGAAATTTATAATCTCTTTTTCTGTTATTTCCTCTCCTTCCTTAGGAACAATAACTGCCTTTACTGCTTCACCTTTCAATTTATCAGAGACACCGACAACTGCTACCTCTTTAACCTTTGGATATTTATGAATAACTCCTTCAACTTCATTAGGATAAACATTAAGTCCACCAACTATTATAACTTCTTTTTTCCTTCCAACAATATATAAGTAACCATCTTCATCAAATTTCCCAAGGTCTCCTGTGTATAGCCATCCATCCTTAATTACTTGAGAGGTTAAATCTGGTTGATTGTAATAACCAGGAGTTACAGGCCAGCCCTTTATAATAATTTCACCAACCTCGCCCTTTTTAACTTCAACACCATCTTCATCAATAATTTTTACATCTATCCAGGGAACTGGCTTTCCAACAGAACCAAATTTAACATTGTCAAGTGGAGGTAGAAAATTTGGAGCAGCAGTTTCTGTGAGTCCATAACCAGAAAGTAATTTTGCTTGAGGACAAACCTTATTAAATTTTTTTATTACTTCTGGAGAAAAGGGTGCACCAAAGACAGCAGCCCATCTTAAAGAAGGTAAATGAAATTTATCAAATTCACTTAGATTTAACATTCCTATGAACATTGTTGGAACTAAAAAAGTTCCTGTAACATTGTATTTTTGAAGATTCTGTAAAAGTTCAAGTGGTTGATAATATTCCATAACAACAAGTTTAATACCGAAAAGTATAAGAAGAACTCCTACAATACCGCCATTATGAGAAAATGGTATAGGACAGATACACACATCATTTTCTTGAAAATATTTATAATAATTGAAAATTGTATCAATCGGGCTATCAAGATGTCTATAAGTCCATATCACTCCTTTTGGAATTCCTGTTGTTCCTGAAGTATAAAAGATTGCAGCGATATCAGATTCATTTATGTATTTTATTGGAAAATCTGAAGAAATATTTTTAATTTTTTCTTCCATTGATATGCATTTTTGAAAATTGCCTTTCGTAATTATAATATTTTTTAAAGAAGGAACATTTTTTATAATTATTTCAGGGTCAAAGGTTTTTGTAATTGTTGTGATTAAAAATTCTGCTTTACAGTGATTGAGCAAAGGAAATAACTCTTCTGTTTTCAATCTATGGTCAAGGGGTACTGCTATTGCTCCAATTTTAAAAAGAGCAAAATATGAGTAAATATATTCTGGATTATTTAACATATAAATTCCAACTTTTGTTCCTTTTTCAACACCAAGTTCTTTTAAAAAATTTGCAACTTTATTTGTCTCCTGTTCAAGTTTTTCATAAGTATAGTCAACATCTTTAAATACAAATGCAACATCATTTTTCTTTTTTTCAACTATTTCCCTTAATTTTATTCCTATATTCATATTTCCCCTTTCTCTACAAATTTTAACATATTTAAAAAAATTTGAAAATTTTATTATAAAGGATTAAAATTTCAATTTAAAAAAATTTTGTAAATATGGAAAAAATTGGTTATTTGATATCTTTTTTTATTTCTTCAGCAGGTTATGTGGTTACCTTATCAATTCCATTATTTTTAATTTCAAAATTTAATGCCTCTCCTTTCATACTTGGAATTGCTGGATTTTTTGGAAATTTCTCTTACACAACATTTACATATTTTTTCCATAAATTAAGATGGAAAATACATTTTCCTTGGTTTATTTTTTCTTCTCTTTTAATATCCATAAATTATTTCTTTTTTCAATTTTGTCCCCATTACAACTACTTATTTATTTTATTCTTTTTAAACGGAATTTTTTATAGTAGATTTTGGCCCTCAATTCAATATCTCTTTAGTAAAAATTCATTCCATATAGATAAATTTAATCTTTCATGGGCAGGTGGCGTAATTTTTGGTATGTTTATTTCTGGATATCTTTTTAAAATAAAAGAAACTTTACCATTTTTAATCGGAAGTTTTTTTGCCTTTATAAGTTTTTCATTAGGTTTTTTAAATTTTAAAAATTTTATATTATTTTATAAAGATTTACCTGAGAAGTTTTATAGAAAGAACCATCTTGATAAGGAAGTAAAGAAGACAATTTTTTTAAATTTTACAAATTTTTTTGCTGTTGGTGGTATTTTATTCGTTTTTCCAAAACTCGCAAATATTATAGGATATCCTTCACCATTGATAAGTAATATTTTAACCATTTTATTTCTGATTAGATTTTTTATGTTTTATATTTTAAATAAAATAAAGATTGAATTTAATGAAAAAATTTTTTTTCTCTCTTATCTCTATATATGTCTTTCATTTGTTGCTACTGGGATTTTTAAAAGTGCTATTCTTCACACAATTTTTATTTCACTACTTGGAATTTCTTCGGCTTATTCTTATAGATTGTCAATTTTTAAAATTATTGAAAAAGGTTTTTCAACAGAACTTCATGAAGCAATGGTTGGAATAGGTTTATTTACAGGACCTTTAGTTGTTGGGATATTAAGTCAGATTTCTGGAATATTTAATGGATTTATTTTTTCAGGGTTACTTATCTTTTTTATTTTTCTTTTCCAAAAATATTTATTAAAATAAATAAATGCTCATAATCAAAATATTCTCGGTCTTTTTGATAATTATTTTAGGAGTTATTATAAGAAAAAGCAAAATTATTTCCTCTTCTACAATTAAGGAAATGTCTATTGTCATCACAAAAGTTTTCTATCCCTGTCTAATCCTTTCTTCATTTATAAAAAATTTTAATTCAGAAGAACTGATTAAGAATTATATTTTACCTGTTGGAACAATTTTAATAATGTTTACTGGGTACGTTTATGGAATTATTTTTAAAAAATTTATAGATTTTGAGAGTTCAAAGGAGAAAAAAACTTTTCATTTTCAGTGCACAATCAATAATTACTCTTTTTTACCTCTACCAATTATTCTTCTTTTATTTGGTGAAGCAGGAGTTCCTAAATTAATTCTTTCAACTTTTGGTTCTGAAATTTCTGTCTGGACAATTGGAATATTATCTCTAACTGGAAATAGATTTGAGAAAAAAGTATTAAGAAATCTTTTGAATATTCCTATGATTTCAATAATTTTCTCAATTATTTTTATATTTTTAAAAGATGCTGTAAACATAGATAATCAAATAATTGTTGATATTGGAAAATCAATTTTAAATGTTATTTCACTTGTTGGAAATGCAACTATTCCTATTGCTTTATTTATCGCTGGAGCAAAAATTGGAGAAATTGAATTAAAAAATATTTTTAAATTTAAATCAATACTACTTTCTTTTTTACGACTTGTAATAATTCCATTAAATTCAATCTTTTTCTTTTATAAACTTTCTTTTCCAGTTGATATAAGAAATATTTTAATTGTAGTTGCCATTATGCCTTGTGCAATTGCAAGTATTATTTTAAGTGAAGCATTTGATAGTGATAGTGAATTTGCAGCAGAAACAGTTTTTTTAACACATCTCTTTTCTCTTATAACAATTCCACTTTTTCTTTCTATATTCATAAAAAATGGAGGATAAGGGATTTGAACCCTTGACCCCCAGACTGCCAGCCTGGTGCTCTCCCAACTGAGCTAATCCCCCATTTAATATAATAATTATATCTTATCAATCCAGCACTGTCAACATTAAATCTTTATTTTAAAAATAAAAAGAGAGCTCCCTTTTAGGGAGCTCTCCGAAAGGGGGTGAGGGGGGTGTGGGTTTTTAGGCCGCGCAGGACTCGAACCTGCTACCCCCGCCTTAAAAGGGCGGTGCTCTGCCTGGTGAGCTAGCGGCCCTTTAAATAAATTAATTATACCTAATTTTTTAAAAATTTCAATTTTTATATTTTATTCCACTTTTCTATCTTTGTAAAGTAAAAGAATATTCTTTGTCTATCAACAATCTCCAGCGGCCACCTCGTAGGTGGGATAAGGTAGGATTTTTAATTTTTGTTAATATATGATAATATATTTGGAAAAGGAGATTTTATGAAGGAGAAAGTATTATGTTTAGGTATAGTTGTTGGTGATTTTCTTGTAAAACCAGTTGAAGGAATTCCAGAGAGAGGTAAATTAACTCTCGTTGAAAAAACAGAATTACATATAGGTGGTTGTGCTACAAATACAGGAATTGTTTTGAAAAGATTAGGAGTTGATGTTACTATTGTTGGAAAAGTTGGGAATGATAATCTTGGCAAATTTATAATTAATAAACTTAAAGAGGAAGGAATAAATACTGAATATATAAAAATTTCTGAGAAGTTCACAACTTCTGGAACTTCTGTTCTTGTTCATTTAGATGGTGAAAGGTCGTTTATTCATTCTATAGGAGCAAATGCTGATTTTGGATTAGAGGATATTGATTTTTCTTTAATCAAAAATTTTTCAATTTTGCATATTGCAGGGCCTTTTCTTATGCCTAAATTTTTAGAAGAAGGACTCTCTGAAATTCTAAAAAGGGCAAAAGAAAATCAAATTATAACCTGCCTTGATACTGTGTGGGATGCTTTTGGGAACTGGTTTAAAGGAATAAAGGCCTCTTTACCTTATATAGACTATTTTTTCACAAGTTTAGAAGAGGCAAAAATGATTTCAGGAAAAAATGAAAAAGAGGATATATGTGATTTTTTTATTTTAAGTGGTGTTAAAAATATCTGTTTAAAAATGGGAGAAAAAGGTTCTTATATAGCAAATGAAAAAGAGAGATATTATTTTCCTGCTTTAAAAGTAAATGTTATTGA
>JAMWCJ010000100.1 GCA_023818645.1 Candidatus Omnitrophota bacterium
CCTTCTCCCCATCCACCATCTGGAGCAAATTCTTTCATAGCAAGTGGAAGAGATTTCAAAATGTAATTTAAAATTTCTGAACATATCTCTGGATATTCATCTAAAAAACAGATCGCTGCTATTCCAATACCACCATTACAAACCTGATTCCAATTATATTTTGACTTTACCCACCAACCATATCTTGAATCACCTTTATAACAATTTAGCGCCTCTTTTAAAGATTTATTTAAAACTGCTTCTCTTATTATTTTTTTCTGCTCTTCATTCCAGTAATTAAAATTCCAATCATATGCAATTGCAAAAGCATGTGCCATCTCTGCTGTATCAAGGAAATGTCTTGGATTCCAATCCGGAAAATTTGAAGCAGATAATATCTCTTCCCATAACCTTTTTATATATTTCTTATCTTTTTCAATATTATAAACGAAAGAAAGGATATATGTTCTACTCAAAACCTTTTTTGAGACATATAGTAATCTCAATCCATCTGGAATTTCATATTTTGATACTGGCTCATTTAAAATTTTATCAGCATTTTCTTTAATTTTTAGATAGATATTTCTACAATCATTGTTTTTTTCTATTAAATTTTTAACACTACTCAAAAGTTCTTCACTTAAAATTAATTTTGGCCTTCCTTTCTTTAAAAAACTTACCCAATCAACATTTTCTGACATTGTTCCCCTCCATAAAAATAAAAGTAAAATTAACAAAAATTTTTTTGTCATTTTCTTAAAGAAAAGTTTACTAAATTTTAAAAATATGTCAAAATATGCTGAAAAATGGAAAATATTTATCAATTAAATTTTTTAAAGTTTTTTCTTCTTGAAGTTTATGCTTTTTTGATTGGCGTCTCAAAAACTGGAATCCCTGGAGTTGGAATTCTTGCCATTCCTTTAACTGCAATGATTTTACCTGCGAAAGCATCAACTGGAATAATTTTACCACTACTTATAATTGGAGACATCTTTGCAGTAACTTATTATAGAAAAAGAGCTATATGGAAATATATCCTTCGTCTCTTGCCTTTTGCTTCTATAGGAGTTATTATTGGTTATTTTCTTATGGGAAAGATAAGTGACCAACAACTATCAAAATTTATCGGAATTATAATAATTACAATCCTTTTACTTAATTGGTATTGGAATAAAAAGGAAATAAAGATTCCAGAAAGTATATATTTTGCTCCATTGATTGGACTATTTGCTGGAATTACAACTATGATGGCAAATGCAGCAGGTCCATTTTTGATTATTTATTTACTTTCTATGAAATTACCAAAAACAGAATTTGTTGGAACAGGTGCCTGGTATTTTTTTATATTAAACTGGTTTAAAGTCCCTTTTTCTGTTAAACTCGGTTTAATAAATATATATTCTTTAAAACTTAATTTTTTACTAATCCCGGGAATAACTGTTGGTGCCTTGTTTGGAATTTTCTTCTTAAAAAAAATCCCTCAAAAAATATTTAACAATTTAGTCCAAATTCTTGCTTTTATCTCTGCCTTAAAACTCATTTTTTAATTTTCTTTTATAAGTTTTTCAATCGCTACTCCTAATTGATATCTTAATTCCTTATAATTTCCTGAATATTGTCTTGTTCCTATAACTATTGAATTCAGTATTTGGTCTAATATCTTTTTTGCTTCTAATGCATACGGATGATTTGGTTTCTCTTTTATCATTTTTGAGAGTGTTAGGAGATACTTGTAATCATCCAGCCCCTCTGCTATTCTTATAAAAGATATTGTGGGTATTAATTCTTTTTTTTCATTTGTTACACACCAAGCATAATCGTCCTCTCTACAATCTAATGCATAATATGGGTCACCAGCACAGATATTCCAATGCCATGTGATTCTATGATGCAATTTTTTTTCTTTTGCAAGTTTAAAAAGATAGATTCCATAGGTCCATCTGTTTCCACTGTTGTAAAACGCCCAGTCAACACCTTTTTCTTCTATCTTTTCAATTGCTTTCTCATCATGTATATTTAAACTCACAATATCAACAGAGGAAACAAGAGAAACTTGGACATTATCTTGAATAGATGATGAATTTAAACTTGTATAACCTGTCGTTTTTACTTTATTCATTCCCTTTGTTATTTCTTTCCATAAAGAAGAATACTCAGTTATTCTTTCTTTTGCCTCTTTACCTGCTGGTTCATCATAAAGAGAAATTATAATTGGAAGATAATCTTTTTCCACAACATGTTTTTCTATCTTCGTTAATATATATTTTAACAATTCTTTATAATCTTTAAATCCGAGTTTTTCTGCCAATTCAGGATATAATCCTCTTTGTAAATTTTTACCTTCCAATGTTAGCGAGGCACCATAATTACATACTATCTTAAATCCTAATTTTTTTGCTAATTCCATTTCTTTATCTGCAAGTTTAAAATCAATTTCAAGTTTTCCATCTTTTATCTCAAGGAGAATTTTGGGAATACCTGAAAATACAGTAAAACCATATTCTCTTAATTTTTTTAGGGATTTCTCATACATTTCTATCTCATAATCAGGAATATCCTCTTTAAACCAAGGCATTGGGATTTTACATCCAAAAGGACCTGCTGGAATATCAACTTCATCAAGTTTATAGGGAAAAACTTTAACTTTTAGATTTAAATCTTCTTCTTTTTGCTGATTAATAAAGGTTAATTTAATCTTCCCATTATAAAAATCGCCATTTATATTCTCAGGAACTTTCAATGTTAACCATATAGTTGTTGTTATTTGTTTTTTGAGATCTATTTCATCTTTTAGTAGTATTAATCTTGGAGAAATTGTGTATACTGTTCCTTCAGAAGTTACTCTTGTAATTCTATGAGAAACAACACCTATCTCAATATTTTCCTTAGAAATTACTATACCATTTGAAGATTTTAAATCAGTCACTGAAATTTTAACATTTCCTAAATCTTCAAAAGGATAAATTGAGAAAACAATTGGTTCTTTCTCTCCAATAGTTGCGAAAATTTCAATGTTTTCTGTAATTTCTTCCCTTCTTGGTACACTATTCTGGTAGATATCTTCCATCCAATCGCGAGTAAATACCACATAACCTTTCTTTTTTTCTTCATCAGTTGGTATGAATTCTGGGATTTCTCCTTTTCTATCCTTTTTAGGATTTGGTATTATTTTTCTAAAATAATTGTCAAAATAAAATCTTCTTCTTTCCTTTAAGTTTGCTAAATATTGCTCTCCTAAATCTGAATATTGAAGGGGATAAATTATAATTGTAGATAATGTATTTGCCCAATTTTGACCAAAAAATTGTATCAACATTTTTCCATCATTTACTTCAACATCAAATTTTTTCTCGTTAAAATATGAATTAATATATTTATCAAAAGTGTTTTCTTCAATGTAGTCATCAATAGATGCCCACCTGAAATACTTTTTTAGAAATTGATTGAAATCCATTTTTTCCCATAAAACATCTTTCCCATTTATTCTTACCATTCTCTCTCTATAAACTTGATATTCTCCCCAATATCCACTTGGGCTATCAATGTTCATAAACACACGATATTTACCATTTGGCAAATCAATTCTAAATTCTCCTCCATCCACAATACATAAAGCAGTTTGATATAGTGGGTCAGGTTGAAGAAAATCAAAACCTTTCCATATATTTGGTTTTGTAAATCCAAACCCTCTTTCTGGCTTATATAAAATCAAAGGAGAAACTGTGATAAAACCAGGCATATATGAAGAAAGTTTTGGTGTAAAATCAAAAGCAAATAAATTAGGTATTTTTATTTTTTCTATTGATAAGTCCTTTTCTAACCTTACATTATCTATATAAATTGATTTAGCAGGTGCAATAACAAATCGTGTTATTCCTTTTAAATCAAGTGGTCTACCAGGCCTTGATTTTTCGCCAACATAAAGATTTTTTAATGGTAGTATAAATGTTGAAAAACCAGGAAGCACAACTGTATATATATTTACTCTTGTCCAGTAATCTTTTGTTGCTATATCCCTTATTTCTACATATAAATCTACTGGCTCTTCATTTTTACTTATCATATCTATTTTTAAAAAATCAAAACTACTCCAATCTCCCAAATTTTCTTTTTTGTAGTTTATAACGGCATATCCACTTTTAATTAAAAGTGAATATTCACCATCTGTTACATTTTCTTTTACAACTTCTCCTAATCCTTCCAAACTAAAAATCCCTCTTCCTTTTTCAAAACTTTCCAATAATAATTTATTCGGAACTTCTCTTTTTTCTTCTTTAAGTAATTCACCACATATATAACATTTTTCCCATTTTTCATCGTTTAAATATCCACAATCTTTACATCTAACAGGATTTTTTATTTCACCAGGTCTTTTTATTTGTTTTACTTTTTCTACAATTGGTTCTGGTGTTACTAATAAATTATTATTTAATTTAATTACCTCAGCATCATCAATCCATACTCTCCCAGGTCCAATCATTCCTATCCTTCCTTGATATTCTCCTTCTTTTTCAACTTCTTTTACTATCTCAACTTTTGTCCAATCAAAATCACCTTCAAGAGGTATTTTATGATATGTATTGTCTATAAAATTTAAATCTAATGTAGTACCCCATCTTTTCTGAATATCAATACCTCTTACATAAAATGAAAATTTATATTTACCAGGTGTTAATTTCATTTTAGGAGTGTATAATCTAATCTTTGAATTTAAACCATTTAACATCTCTGCACTTGTATTACCATTTCTTGCTATCTTACCATTTCTAAATTCTGCTATCCCTTCAAATATCCATCCGCTCCATTTGGCATAAGGAATCCCAAATTGATTTTTAGGGATTATTTCTTCAATAGATGGGTCTAACAATAAATTTGTTTCTGTAAATGAAAAGACATTAAATAATAATATAAAAATCAAAATTATTTTCATATTCATCCCCTTTTTATTTTAACAATTCTATTATAAATTGTGCTATAGTTTTTCTTACTTGGTTTAACTCTTCTGGTTTCCCAAATATATCTAATCTGTCTGCAGCATCTATACTTGAATATGTAACTTTTGTCGCAACTTCTGGTAATCTATCTTTTAATTCTTTTAAATATGTCTTTGCTTTATCTACAATACTTTTCTTTTTGCTATCATTTTCATATTGTTTTATCAATGTCTCAAGTAAGTAAATATATCTATAATCATCTATTCCTTCTCTTACTATTTCCCATATTGGTCTTGGTTCAGGATTTACAAAAGATGTGCGCCCAATAGGATTATAAGTTACACTATACATTCCTGGCCAGTACAGAGGTTCTCCTGGTGGCGCAGGAGGGTATTCCCATTCCCATCTTCCTTTAGCATTCCATTTCCATGTTCCTAGTCCCCAACTATATCTAAAATTTCCTGAATTGTATAACCAAATCTCTTTATTATTACGTAAGGCAGATTGAACTATTCTAAATTGATTTCGTGGTTTGTCTGCATGAACACAAACGATATCAATTAAAGGAACAACTTCCGAATAATCATTTCCTTTCCTACTTGTGGAATCACCTGTAAATGTAATTAAAGTTTTTACATCTAAACCTTTATAAAGTTCAAGTAAATGTTTTAATTCATCAAAATTCAGACGCCAAAAGTCCTCTCTTGTTTCTCTTGGTTCATCTGCTGG
>JAMWCJ010000020.1 GCA_023818645.1 Candidatus Omnitrophota bacterium
TTGACAAAATAAAAAGTATGTGTAAAATTATCTATAGAAGATGAAAAATTGTCCACCATGTATTCAACTTATACAGAGGTTTGACAGAATTCTTTAGACAGTTATAATAAAAATAGAGGGGGAAATTTGACAATGTAAGTAGATGTGATAAAATAAAAAAATACACTATCTGGCTCAAAAACGAAGATAGGGGTGACTGAACATTTACTATTAACATAATACGAGGGGAGAAAAAATGAGGACAATCGGATTAGTTTTAGTATTATTTATTTATGTAGGAATGTTAAATTTTTATGGGCAAGAGAAATCAAACTATTGGATAAAAGCAATAGGTGGCCCTGGTCAAGATTATGCCCCTTCCTTTTTACAAGAGGAAAATGGTTATGTTATCGTAGGGTGGTTTACAATCCAGCAATCTGTGAAAAGAGAAAACTTTCCTCCTGAGTTTAGAGAAAAACAGGGCTTTCTAAAAAATAAAACAGGGAGAATAAAGGTAGAAGGTAAAAAAGAGGAAAGGATAGAAATAAGGCCGGAAGGAAAAGGTTTGCAAGACAGAGATATTTTTGTTATAAAGACCGATAGAGACGCTAATATAATCTGGGCAAAAACATTTGGTGGTCCTAAGAGGGATGAGGGTTTTACTGTTACAAAAACAGATGACAATGGATATATAGTTACTGGAAATACTGAATCTTTTGGGAATGGCAAAATAGATGCGATAGTGACAAAATTTAATTCTAATGGAGAGATAGAATGGGCAACTGTCATAGGTGGACCTGACATTGATATGGGAATGGGTGCCGTTAAATCTTTTGATAACAAAGGATATGTCTTGGCTGGGATGACTCGTTCATTTCCAGATGGAGATATAATGATTGTAAAAATAGATAATAATGGAAAATTAATTACAAGCAAACTACTAAAAATTAATGGTTCAGGTAATGCCAGTGCAATAAGCGGTACATCTGATGGTGGCTATATATTGGGTGGACAAATAATTATTCCTAAAAGAAACCACGATATTCTTCTTGTAAAACTTGATAAAGATTTGAACTTGGAGTGGGCTAAAGCAATTGGTACAGATGGTGAGGAAGGGATGAACTGGGATGGGATAAGACAGACAAAAGATGGTGGTTGGATATATGCATCAAATGTTGGACCAAGGATGCAAGATATGCAACAGACAAAGGAAAAATCTGACTTTGTAGCAGTTAAACTTAAGGCCAATGGAGATGTAGAATGGGCAATTTGTATGGGAGAAGAATTTATGGATGCAGGTTGGACAATGAATGAAACAACAGATGGATATATTGCAGGAGGAGTATGGAGTAAACAGTTTTCAGATAGAAAAGAAGATATGGGAGACATTATTCTTACTAAAATAGATAAAAAAGGTAGAGTTATCTGGGTAAGAACAATAGATGGTACAGGTCAAGACCTTGATGAGATTGAGGAGATAAAAGAAGTTTCAGATGGTTATGTTATGTCAGGAGTTATAGGGATGGGGGAAAGAAATACAGATGTTTTATTTGCAAAAGTAAATAGAGATGGGTTAATTGAGGGGTTTAGGAAAATAAAGACAATAAATCCTATTGTTAAAAATTTAATCCTTTTCCCTTTGAGAATATCTGGTGAGATAATAGATATAAGTATAAAACCAGTTTATTTAAGAAATCCTGAAAGTAGGAGCCCAAAGTTAAAAATAAAAGATGTAGAGGGATTTTGAAAACTAAAACACAACTCACAAAAATTTTTACTTTTAAAGTTGATTCTTTATAAACTCGTCTAATAATAAAGCACTGAAACAGAACTCATCATTTTTAAGTATTTGAAGCATTATCTTCATCTCTTTCTATTTTCTTCTCTATCAAAATTTTTAATATCTGTTTAGTTTCAGTAGTTATTAAATGAATAGAGAAAGATTAAAAACTCACTATCTATGATATTCCCGAAATATTCAAGCATTAGATTAAAATAATTTTTTAATAACCCCAAATCATTATTGAAAAGTTCTGGAGTTATAAAAATCTGAATAGTTATATGTCCTTAAATCTATTGCTGTCCTTCAGTGCATTTTTTTGCAACTTCTTTATAAATAGGGTATAATACTTCCATATTCATCTGGTTGGATTCCTTTTTTCTTTTATATTTCAAATTGCTATACCATATTTTGTATTTTACTTATATACTATCTCCTAACCCAAAAGAGAGATTTTCTTGAAAAATTAATTTGTGAATGGTAATTTATAATAACAAAAAGATGCCCAAAAATAGGTAAAAAACTAATAAACATTAGTTATTTAATAATTTCTTAAAATTGAAAAGGAGTCAGGATGGAAATAAAAAATGGGACTTTAGAAAATTTGGATGAAATGATTGAACTTGCAGATTCAGTTTTTCGTCCTAAAGAAAAGAGTATGAGACTCGAGACACCTATAATGTATAGTAAAGAAAATATTGAAAAAGGGAATACTTTCATTATAGTTGAAGATAAAAAAATTGTTTCTTTTGTTGGAATGGTTGAAGAGGAAATAGTTGTTTGTAGTTATAAAATGAAAATTGGAGAGATAGGAAATGTTTGTACACATCCTGATTATAGAGGCAAAGGGTATGCTTCAATTCTTTTACAGAAAGCAATAGAAAAAGCAAAAAATGATAATCTTTCATATTTAATGATTTCAGGAGGCAGGTCTTTATATAAAAGGATAGGTGCTGTGAGCTTGCTTTACTATTTTTATCAAATTAAAGGAAGAGACAAAAAATTGGATTTTAAAATAAGAAGATATAAAGATGAAATGTACAAAGATTGTATTAAGATTTATCAAAAAGAGCCGATTAGATTTTTAAGAAAAAAAGATTTTTCTGGTCTTTTTTCTTTATATAATGGCGCATTTAAAAGAAAAGTTATGGGTGGTTTAAGTAAAATATGGGTAATTGAGAAAGAAAAAGAAATTCTTGCTTACTGGGCAGAAGGAGAAAGAAAGGGAGTTATAACTATAGGATATAACAGAGAGTTTGCTGGTTTGAGAAAATTTCTCTTTAAGGCATGGATAAATAAAAAAGGAATAAGAAATATATTTATTCCTTTGTGGGATAGAGAGTCACATTTATTTCTTGGTAAAGAAAACGAAATCAGAGAGATGGGAACGGTTTTACTGATAAACCCTGAAATCCTTTTTAATTCATTAGATGGATTTTTTAAAGAAAGAGGTATAAATTTTTCATATAAAAAAGAACAAGAAAAATTTATTTTAAAAGCAGATAAAGAAGAAAAAAGTTTTGAAAATCTATCAAAACTTTCTGAATTTTTATTCTGTTTTAGTGGAAAGTTTCCAGAAGGGATATGGAAAGAATTTTTACCTATTCCAATTCCACCATATGGATTAAATTATGCATAATTTCAAAATTTAGAGTATAATTTTAGAAAAGGGGACAGATGGTAAGAGTTAAGTTAGGTTTGCACCAAGTCCAAGTGGTTATTTACATATAGAAAATGGAATCTACCTGTTCCTCAAGACCCAAAAAGTGTCATTGCATATTATACTGATCGGATACTAAAACGATTAAAAATTCCTGGTTCTTTTGCTACTTTCTATCCTCTCGTGAAGAAATATATCATAGAAAAACTATTTAGTGAGAAAGTTGACCTTGATGATCCAAGTGTCTTTTATAAACTAAGTTCTCCAAAGGTTAAGGAAAGATTAATAAGATTGTTTGTAGAAGATTTCAAGGATATGAATTTCAAAAGACAGGGAAGATGTGAATGTCGTGCATAAAGACAAACGAATAAAATGTGATGTGAAGATTTTACAAAATTAACAAATTGAAAGATGATGGATAATCTAATATAATTTTTTCTTTGGTTTGGTATTAACTTGTGTTTGATAACTGAATTTGAAACTTGCAGTAATTGAAGATTTTAAAATTGGCTTAACTTTCTAATTAATTTTTCAAACACTATAGGTTGCCAGAAGATTTTTTTAACAGTAAACTTTTATATTATGATGGAAAATAAATGGAAAGAAATACCTGTTACTTTTTTTAGTATTGTGAAATGGACTGTTCTTGCAATCTTTGTAGGAGCATTAGTTGGATTGGCTACAACTTTATTTTTAAAAACATTAGAAAAGACAGCATTTTTAACCAATAGATACTCTTATTATTATATTTTTTTACCTTTTGCTCTTTTTTTAAGTGGTTTAATTATTAAATATTTAGCACCCGATGCTGAAGGGCATGGCACAGAGAAAGTTATTGAAGCAATTCACAAATTTTCTGGTAAAATAAAATGGTCTGTTATTCCTGCAAAACTTGTTGCCTCAGTAATAACCATCTCCTTTGGTGGTTCAGCAGGAAAAGAAGGTCCATGTGCTCAAATAGGAGGAGGTATTGCTTCTTTAATTTCAGACATATTCAGATTTGATGATATTGATAGAAAAAAGTTGGTAATATGCGGAATAAGTGCTGGTTTTGCTTCTGTTTTTGGCACTCCTATATCTGGGGCTATTTTTGGAATAGAGGTTCTTTTTATAGGAAATATCCTGTATGAGGTTCTCTTGCCTTCATTCATTTCAGCAATTGTAGGTTATTATGTTTCATCAGAGCTTGGAATTAAATATTTTCACCATTCTATAAATTTTGTTCCTTTTTTCTGCGGACCTTTACTTATAAGAATAATTTTTTTAGGAATCCTTTTTGGTCTTGTTGCACTTTTTATGATTGAGACAATGGAATTGACAAAAAAAATCTCTTCTAAGATAAGATTATGGCAACCTTTAAATGGATTAATTGGAGGGACTATTCTTGTTATTTTAACTTTTATTTTTTCAGATCATTTTCTTGGCCTTGGAATAGAAACAATAAAATCAACTTTAAAAGGAGAAGAAGTTTTGTGGTACTTTTTCATTTTGAAAATTGTTTTCACTGCTATTACTCTTAATTTTTGTGGAAGTGGTGGAGTAATAACTCCTATATTTTTTATAGGAGCAACAAGTGGTAAAATTTTTTCAAATTTACTTGGTATGGATAAGAAAACAGTTTCAGCAATTGGACTGGTAAGTGTTTTAGCAGGAGCAACAAATACTCCTATTGCATCAAGTATTATGGCAATAGAACTTTTTGGTTCAAAAATTGGGCCTTATGCTGCTATATCCTGTATTGTAAGTTTTCTTATAACTGGCACAAGGAGTATTTATCCATCTCAAATAATTGCTATTAGAAAAACATCATCAATACATGTAGATATTGGAAAAGAAATAAGTAAAGTTAAACCAAGGATAAAGGTAAGAAGAAAAACCTTTACAAATATAATTTTGACAACTATAAGAAAATTTAAAGAAAAAATAAAAGGAGGAGAGAATGGAAAGAATAATAAAAAATGTGAAGGTTGAGTGTGTTAAAGGGGATATAGCAAATCAAACTGATGTAATCTGTATTGTAAATGCAGCAAATGCATGGCTAAAACCTGGTGGAGGGGTTGCAGGAGCAATTCATTCTAAAGCAGGGCCAGAACTTGAAGAAGAATGCCGTAAATATGCACCAATTAAACCAGGAGATGCAGTTATTACAAAAGGATATAATCTTCCAAATAAATATGTAATTCACTGTCTTGGTCCTGTTTATGGAGTGGATAAACCAGAGGATAAAATTCTTTCAGATTGTTATAGGAATGCTCTTAAAATTGCTGAAGAATATAAGATAGATTCAATTGCATTTCCAGCGATTTCTACTGGTGCATTTGGTTATCCTGTAAAAGAAGCAGCAGAAGTAGCATTAAAGACAGTTTTAGAAATTATTCCAAAATTGAAATATGTGAAATTGATCCGTTTTGTCCTTTATAGTGAAAAAGATTTAATGGTTTACAAGGAGGTATTGGCTGGTCTTATAGAGGAAAAATGAAAGAAAAAGACTTCATATTTATGTGGATTAAATTATGCATAAATTTTATATTTGGAGTATAATCTTAAAAAAGGAGAGATATGGTAAGAGTTAGGTTTGCACCAAGTCCAACTGGTTTTTTACATATAGGGAATGCAAGAACAGCACTTTTTAATTATTTATTTGCAAGAAAGAATAAAGGGAAGTTTATTTTAAGGATTGAAGATACAGATAAAGAAAGAAGTAAGAAAGAGTATGAAGAAGCAATAATTGAGGATTTAAAATGGATTGGTATTGAATGGGATGAAGGTCCTGATATTGGTGGTGAATATGGTCCATACAGGCAGAGTGAAAGAATAGATATTTATAAGGAATTTGCTGAAAAACTTTTAAAAGAAGGGATTGTTTATAAATGTTATTGCACAAAAGAGGAACTTGAGAAGACGAGAGAAGATGCACAAAAAAAGGGACTACCTCCTGGATATGATGGTAAATGCAGGAATTTAACAAAAGAAAAGATAAGTCAATATGAGAAAGAAGGCAGAAGTTTTGTTTTAAGATTAAAAGTTCCTGAAGAAAAGATTGAAATAAATGATTTAATAAGAGGAAAAGTTATATTTGAAGGAGAAAATTTAACTGATTTTGTTATTATGAAATCAGATGGGGTGCCTACTTTTAATTTTGCCGTTGTTATAGATGATTATTTAATGAAGATAACACATGTAATAAGAGGAGAAGACCATCTTTCAAATACACCAAAGCATATCTTAATTTTTAAAGCAATTGGTGCTAAATTGCCTTTTTTTGCTCATATGTCAATGACACTTGGACCTGATAGAACAAGGTTAAGTAAGCGGCATGGAGCAACTTCTGTAAGGGCATATAGGGAAGAAGGTTATTTACCAGAAGCATTTTTTAATTATATTTCTCTTCTTGGATGGGGAACAACTGAAAGTAAGGAGATATTTACAAAGGAAGAGTTGATAGAAGAGTTTTCTCTTGAAAGATGTCATAAAGCAAGTGCTATATTTGATAAAGAAAAACTCCTCTGGATGAATAGTTATTATATAAGGAAGACAGAACTTGATAAGATTTATCAATTGTCAATACCTTTTTTGAAAAAAGAAAATTTGATAGAGGATATGGTAGATAAAGAGAAAGAAGAATATATAAAGAGGGCAATATCTCTTGAACAGGAAAAGATAAAGACACTTAAAGAAGTCCCTTTTTTAATTGAGTTTTTCCTTAAAGAGCCAGAATATGAGAAAGAAAATTATGAAAAACTTATAAATTATGGAACAAAAAAAATTCTTGGAGAAATTGTTTCAATTTTAGAGAATATAGATAATTTTAAAAAAGAAGATATTGAAAAAAAGATTAGGGATTATTGTAGAGAAAAAGGACTTAAAACATCAGATGTTTTTCATCCGTTAAGATTTGCAGTTAGTGGAAGAACAAAAGGACCTGATTTATTTGGTATGATAGAACTTCTTGGCAAAGAAAAGACAGTAGAAAGAATAAAGAAATTAGTTATATAAAAAAGGGGGATATATGATTAAGAGAAGCAAAGTTGAGGAATTGAAACAAAAAGCATATCAGTTATTGAAAAGGGCAAATATAGTAATTACAGAACAAGAATATAAAAACATGGAAGTTGTGGATTGTGGTCTTGGAATACCGGAAGAGATAGGCGTTCAAATAATTGTATATGTTAATAATGAAAGGTATTGTGCAAAAGAGTTGATTTTATTACCAAGGCAGACATGTCCAGAACATAGACATCCTCCAATTTCATCAACAAACCCAGGGAAACAGGAGACATTCAGATGTAGGTTTGGAGAAGTTTATTTATATATTCCAGGAAAAGCAGTTGAAAATCCAAAAGCAGTTTTAAAATCAAGAAAAGAATATTTTACATGCTGGAATGAAATAATTTTAAAACCAGGAGACCAATATACAATACCACCAAATACTTTACACTGGTTTCAAGCAGGAGATGATGGAGCAATTGTAAGTGAGTTTTCCTCTCAAAGTATTGACGAAACAGATATTTTTACAGACCCTGATATAAAAAGGATAACAGAAATAGAAGAATATTAACACCAATCCCACCTACGAGGTGGCCGCGGGAGAAGCAAGTGAATCAAGGGTTTATAAAATCTGCTCTCTACTATTTACTTAAATCTTTATCAGAGGTATTATAAAAGAAGAGAGGGCGCTACTACGGATAGAAATTGGGCGTTTGCCCAGATTGAAGGGTATTAAACCCTTTGTAGAGCGTCCCTCTCTTTAATTTTTTATATCTTTAACCATCAATTCTGCTTAAAAGGTGTTATGTGGTATAATAATAATTCAAAAACTCAAAGTTTATAAATATGAAAAAGGGACAAAAAAAAAGTGATAGGATTAAAGATTTAAGAAGTATAAAATTAATAAAAAAGGAAAAAAAGAATTATGAAATATATTATTGGATAGGTATTTTTAGTTTCTTCTGTGGAATACTTGTTGTTTTTAAACCTGCATATGATTATACTTTAATAAAAAATTTAACTGGCTTTTTATTCTGTTTGTTTCTCTCTTTTTATTTCCTTCTCAAAGGAAAGGAATTTGATTTCTCTTCATATATTTACTTACCAATATTTTTTTTTATATATATTTTGATTTCATCATTCTACGCTCCCTTTAAATTTGAAGCAGCAAAAAATCTTGAAAATTATTTACTTTACTTTCTTATTTTCTTAATTTCTTCAAATCTTGAACTGGATAAAAAAATTTTTTATATATGGATTGGAATAGGGCTTATTTCTGCAATTATCGGAATATCAAATTTTTATGGAGAAAAGCATTATGCAATTTCAACTTTTGGTAATCCAAATTTTTTTGCAGGACATATAATAATGGTTTTGTGTCTGTCTTTTTCAAATATTTTAAACTGGCAGATTAATAAGAAAGAGAAATATGATAAATTTTTTAAATTTCTTGATATTTCCTGTTTTCTTTTTGGTACTTGGGCACTTATTGTTTCGCAGTCAAGGGCAGCGATAATGGCTTTTATTATTGGAATTTCTTCTGTCTGGTATATTGAGAATATTGAAAAAAAATCTTTTATTAAGTATATTCCATTTTCTCTTTTGTTTATTTCTCTATTTCTCTTGTCCCCCAAAATTATAGTTTGGTATAAAACAAATATAAGATATTTTATTTGGAGAGGAACATTAAGAATGATTTTAAAGAAACCAGTTTTTGGTTATGGATTTGGTAATTTTATATTTTTCTATCCCTATTTTAGAGTAAGAGAGTATTTTCTCCAGCCAGAATCAACCCCTGTTACAAACCATCCTCATAATGAATATCTTGAATTGTGGACAGAAACAGGTATTATTGGACTTTTGCTCTTTTTAATTTTTATATTTTCTTTTATTATTAATGCTGTTAAAAATAAAAAAGAGACGAAAATTTTACATGGTGGTATTATTGGAGGGATAATAAGTGTTTTATCTGATAATATTTTTTCAACTAATTTAAGAAATCCTTCAACAAGTATGTATTTCTGGTTTTTGCTTGGTATTACTTTTAAATATATGAAATTTGATAAAATTGAATTAAAATTTTCAAAAATTTTATGGTATACAATATTTTCCACTTCTTTTATTCTCTCAATTTTTCATTCCTATTATAGAGTTTTTCCACAGATTTATTACAAAAACGGTATAACTGCAAAGGATAATGGTTTTTATTTTGATGCAATTGAAAATTATCTTGTTGTCTGTAAATATAATCCGTATAATTATGAGAACTGGTATAAACTTGCCTATGCTTATGGAATGGTTGGTGATTATAAAAAAGCAGAACAGATATATCTCTACATAAATAAATATCTTTTCCCTCATTTTGCAAAAACAGATGCTAATCTTGGAACAGTTTATTTAAAAATTGGAGATATAGAAAAGGCGTTTAAATATTATAAAGATGCAGAATATTTTAATCCTTATGACGAGGATATTTTATGCAGTATTGCATCAATTTATCTTGTATATTATAATAATCAAGAAAAAGCAGTTAAGTATTTAAATAGAGTTCTCAAAATAAACCCAGAAAATATTTATGCAAGTAAAACGATGGATATTTTAAAAAATAAAGGGAAAATAAGGAGGTAAAGAAATGGCTATGAGATGCGAAGTTTGCGGGAAAGAAGGCAGAAGCGGTAATAAAGTAAGTCATTCAAATAGAAAAACAAGAAGGACCTGGAAACCAAATATTCAAAAAGTTCTTGTTGAATATAAAGGAGTTACAAAAAGGATGAGAATTTGCACAAAATGTCTAAAGACGAAAGTAAAGAAGCCCTTAAAAGAAGTTGAAATTACTGGAAGTTTTTAATTTTTAGAGATATTTTATAATATCCATCAATTTCTTTAATCTCTGGAGTGTAAAAAATATCCTTTTTACCTTCTTCCGGTTTTTTTGAATTTGAAAACTCGCATTCAAAAATCACATTCTTTTTTACCCAGTATTTTTCCTGATCCCCTTTTTTAATCTTTTTTAAAAAAACATTTCTGCTCAAAAAAACAGGTGGATTATTCCCTTTTCCATATGGTTTTAAAAGATTTAGATACTCAAAGATTTCAGGTTTTATATCTTCTATATTAAAAACTATATCAAAATATTTGTCATCCTGTTTTTTTTCAATTTTCATACTTTTCCAGTATTCTTTTATTTCATCCTCAACTTCAGCAGAAAATTTAAAACCAATAGCAGTTTTATGCCCCCCCAAAGACAAAAACTTATCTTTTATTTTTTTCATTTTTGTGTATAAATCATAATCTTCTGGTGCTCTTATTGAACCTTTTAGGATCTTTCCTTTTTTACTTGCGATAAAGAAAGGTAACCCAAATTTTTCTGTAAGGCGACTCGCGATTATACCACATAATGACTCTGGTAAATTTTCAAAAACTAAAAATCTAAATTCAAACTCTTTTCTTTCTTCTATATCTTTTATTATTTTCTGTGTTAATTCATATCTCTTTTTATCAAGTTGTTCAATTTCTTTTAATAATCTTTCAATTTCTTTTTCTTTCTCTTCTAAAAAAAGATTTAGTGTAATTTCTGGTTTTCCAAATCTTCCTGGTGAATTTAATTTTGGATTTATTTTTGTTTTTACATCTTCTATTTCTAAAAATTCTTTATTTAAGTACTTAGAAACAAGAAAATTTAGACCTTTTATATTTGAATATTTTAAGTCCTTCAACATTTCTTTTGCAAAAATTCTATTTTCTCCTGTTAAATTTAGATTTTCGCTCAAAATTGAAAGTCCAACAATAGATATATAATCTTTAAATGAAAGGGAAGGATAATTAGACATTAGATTTTGAAATAGTTTAAAAGAAAGCGTTGTAGCAGAAAAATCGCTTTTTATTGAATTAAAAAAAGGATGAATGTAAATATGGCCTTTAGGAAGATTTTCAATATCTGTTTGATGATGGTCAATAACTATTACTTTTATATTGTTTTCAGAACATTTTTTTAGAAATTTATAGGAAGAGATCCCACAATCAATAAGAATTATAATTTTATAATTTTCACTTAAAAGATAATTAACAAAATTTTCATCAATTTCATAATCATCAAGCCGATGTGTTAAGTAATAGTTGAAGTTAACATTTCTCTCTTTTAAAAATTTTATAATAAAAAAGACCCCTCCAATACCATCAATATCTCCATCTCCATAAACAAATATCTTTTCCCCCTTTTTTATAGAGTTTAGGATCTCTTTTGAGGCCTCTTCTATATTGATAATTCTATTTGGTTCTATAATATCATTTAAATTTGGAAAAAGGAATTTTTTAATCTCACTTTCTTTTTTAATTCCTCTTTTATATAAAATCTGTCTTAAAAAATCTGGTATCTCTATCATTTCAAAAATATTTCTATTACAGGAACAGAAGTTTTTGGTTTAATCGGAGGTAAAACTAAAACTATTCCATCTTTTTCTCCTATCTGTTTTTTATACCATTCATCCAATCCAATTTTTATTTCACTTCTGTCATTTAATAGTTGTGCATATTCAACTCTTTCTTTATATGATTTCCCTTCAAGTATTAAAAATTTATAAGGCCAAGAGAAAATATGAACATAAAGACGGTTTTTTTCTGAATTATAGGTCAATTTACAATTTTCTGGAACTTTAAACTCTTCTGGCGCTTGTGTGCAATTATAAATACTATCTGAGTGGTAAAACATCCATTCTCCAACTTTTTCAAGGCGTTCTCTAACTCTATAATCAAACTCACCCCTTGCTGTTGGTCCAACATTTAAAAGTAAATTACCTCCTTTACTTACACAATCAATAAGTGTCTTTATTATTTCTTCTGGATCACGCCATGTTGTTTCATCTCTATGATATCCCCAAGAGCCTGAAAATGTTTGGCATGATTCCCATATAAGTTTTTTTCCATCCTTTGTTGGCCATTGGTATGGAACTACCTGTTCAGGAGTTATAAAGTCAAATTCATCTTCAAGGTCAAGGCGATTATTTAATAAAATATGTGGTTGTAACTGTCTTACCATTTTAACAAGGTTTTCTGAATCCCAGTCATCCCTACCTTTTCCATCAGGTCCTGGATAACTGAAATCTGCCCAAAGGATATCAATTTTTCCGTATTCAGTTAATAGTTCTTTAATTTGGCCGTGTAGGTATTCTCTATATTTTGACATATCTCTTTCTTTATTAAGTTTTTCTTTTTCTGGATGATTTCTTAAAGGATGAAATTTGTCAATTGTAAAGTGAGGGTGGTGCCAATCAATTAGAGAATAATAGAAACCAATTTTAAACCCATGTTTTCTGAAAGCATCAACAAATTCTCTCAGTAAATCTCTCTTACAGGGAGTGTTTGTTGCTTTATAATCAGTTAATTTAGAATCCCAAAGACAGAAACCTTCATGATGCTTTGTTGTAATTACTGTATATTTCATACCTGCTCTTTTTGCAATAAAAGCCCATTCTTCTGGATTATAAAGGTCTGGATTAAATCTCTTAAAATATTTTTCATCATATACTTCATTCGGGATCTCTTCTCTGTGTCTTACCCATTCATGTCTTGCAGGAAGAGAGTATAGTCCCCAGTGAATGAATAGTCCAAATCTTACCTTAATAAACCACTCACAATCACCTTTCCCTCTTCTAATCTCATCCATCCTTTCCTCCTTATTGGATTTAAGAATATTTCTAATACTTTTTAATTTTTTCATATCTTTTTATTTTTTGCAAGTTTTGTTATAATTTTATACCATGAAAAAGATTTTTTTCTTTATTTTTTCTGTTAATCTATTATTTGGCGAAATCAAAGTTTTTTTTACTCCATCAAAGAGGACTTATATTGAATTTATAAATTTACTAAAAAGAGCAGAAAACTCAATCTATATTTCATCTTATTCAATAAGTCAGGATTTTTTGAAATTTCTTGATAATAAAAAAATAGATCTTAAAATCATCTGTCAATATGGAGATTTAAAATTTGGGAAGATAAAAAAGTTTAAGAATAAAGGTCTTTTCCATTCAAAATTTTTAATAATAGATCAAAAGATTGTAATAATAACATCTGCGAACCTAACTTATAGTAATTTTTATAAAAATCATAATAACATTGTTGTAATTAATGATAGAAATCTTGCCAAATATCTTTTAAAAAAATTTGATTCATTCTGGAACGATTATACTTATACAGAAACATTTTTAGATAACAAATTAGAAATATGGTTTTCTCCAGAAAATGAATGTGAAAAATTGATAGAAAGAGAAATCAAAGGTTCTAAAAAATCAATAAACTTTGCAACATTTGTTTTTAGTGATAAAAAAATTGCAGAAAAAATTATAGAGAAACAAAAAAATGGGATTGAAATTAGGGGAATTATTGAAAGTTATAATATTTTCCCTTATTCTGTTTTTTATCTTCTTTTAAGTTATAACTGTAAAGTAAGAAAAAGTTGTATATCTGGATTTTTGCATGACAAATTCTTTATAATTGATAGAGAAAAAGTTATAACTGGTTCATTCAATCCAACAAAAAGTGCAAAGGAAAATGTAGAAATTTCTTGTTTAATAAAAGATAAAAATATAGCAGATATTTTTTACAAAGAATGGCAGAATTTATATCTTTTTAAATCAATAAAAGAAGATATTTAAAATTTTATTTGAGGGGGCTTTTGACTTTGTTCAGTTGCCTGAAAGTAGTTTTTTTCTTTATCAAATCCAAAAATTCTTACAAAGATAAGATTAGGAAACGCCTTTGCATTTCTGTTGTATTGTTCAACTGCAAGATTATACCTCCTCCTTTCAACAGCAATTCTATTTTCTGTTCCAGCAAGTTCATCCTGCAAAGATAGGAAATTTTCACTCGCTTTTAAATTTGGATAGTTTTCAACAATAAATAAAAGTCGTCCTATAATTTTATCTATTTGGTCTGCTGCTTTTTCTTTTTCTTCTATGGTTTTTGCCTGTTGCCATTTTGTTCTTGCTTCTGTTACCTGAATAAATAATTCTTTTTCATGTTTTGCATATCCTTTAACAATTTCAACAAGATTTGGAATTAGGTCAGCCCTTCTTTGATAAACATTTTCAACTTGTGCCCAACTGGATTTTACTTTTTGGTCAAGGGATACCAAACGATTATAAAAAAATACTAAAAAAATGAAAATAATAAATACTAAAATAATCCAAATAAATTTATAATTTTTCATTCTGCCCCCTTTTTAAAATCCTCATCAATTAAAAATATAATCTGTGAAAAAAATTTTAAAATTTCATCAATTAATACACTAAATTCAACTTTCTTTATCTTTCTTTCTTGTTTTAAAAAATCTGGTAATATTAGTTTTTTCATCATCTGTTTTTCAACTAATTGGAGTAAAAATTTTAAATTTTTTATTGTTTCATTTATTAAATAATATTTATCTTTTTCAAAAATAATCCCTTGTTGGAAATCAAGAAATAGTTGTTTTATTTTTCTTTCAAGTTCAATCCTTAAATGTTCCTTATTAATTTCTATTTTTTTTATGTAGTCATTACCATAAATAACTAAAGAATTTTCCTTTATATCCTGCCATTCAACAGGGAAAACATCGCTTGATTTTAAAAAGAACCATTCAGGGAAAAAAAATACATTTAAAAAATTTTTATATGCATATTTTGAAATCTTTTTTTCTATGTCTCTTAAGTCCTTATATTCCAATGAGTCAACAATTACCAATAAATTTATATCAGAAACCCCCTTTTTATATGTCCCTTTAAGATAACTACCATATAATACGCAACTTTTAAGTTTCTCACCAAGAACTTGTTCCAATTTATAAATAAAATTTTTTATTATTTTATCTTCCATTTTTACCATCTACCACTTGCACCAGCCCCTCCACTTGCTCCTCCACCAAATCCACCAAACCCACTTGAAAAACTCCCACCCCTTGTTGTTGACGAAAAAGATTGTGTCCCTCTTAAATAAAAAGGGATATGGTTTTTCCATTTTTTCCCATAATATTTTTTTAATCTTCTTTTTAATCTACCAAAAATAAAAATAGAAGTCAAATTTAAAATAGGAAGAAATATAAATGGAATAATCATAGATAATAAAATTATAAAAATTTGATAAAGATAGTTATTACTTTTATTTAATAAAGATATAATATTAAAAGATAAAATTAATAAAGATTCTAAAATAAGTCCTAAGACCCCCAAAATACAAAAAGCAAAAAGAATACAGAAAAAATACCAGTATACTCTAAAAAAACGAGGGGGAATATCAGGCACTTCTTTTATATTAACATTTTCGCCTTTTGTAATCTTATAAATTATTTCTATGGATTCTTTTATTCCATTGTAATAATTATTTTTTCTAAAATTTGGCACAATTATATTTCTTATAATTCTTCCACAAACAGCATCAGACAAATATTTTTCAAGCCCATACCCAACCTCAATTCTTATGGCTCTTTCTTTCATTGCAACAACAATTAAGACGCCGTTATCTTTCCCCTTTTTTCCTATTCCCCAACTATTAAAAATTTCATTTGCAAATTCTTCAATATTTTGGCCTTCAAGAGATTTAATAGTTAATACTACTATTTCATTACCAGTTTGTTTTTCAATTTCTCTTAAATTTTTTTCAATTTCTTCTTTTTGGTTTTGAGAGAGGATGTCTGCAAAATCATTAAGATATCCGATTGGCTTTAAAGCAATAAAAAAGAGAGAAAAAATAATGGGAAACAGTTTCATTTTTTTCATTAAAGACATTTTACAATTATTCTTTCTATTTAACAAATCTTAATCTTGAAGTAAAATAGAATAAATAGGGGAAGAAAATGATAAAAAAAGAAAAAGATATGGAGATAGAAGAAAGAGAAAAAATGAGAGAAGGAGAGGGGATTGTAAAAATTGTTCATTTTTTTAAAAAAGAGGAATTTAAGGCAAATGTGAGATTGTGTGCAAAACTTATTCTTGCTCCCAATTGCTCAATTGGACTACATCAACATTTAGATGAAGATGAAGTTTTTATTATAACTAAAGGGAAGGGGATTTTGTTTGATGGCAAGGAAGAGAAAGTCGTTGAACAAGGAGATGCAATATTAACAGGGAATGGCCAGTCGCATTCAATAAAAAATATTGGAAATACTGACCTTGAAATTATTGCTTTTATATCAAAGTATTTTTAAGTTTTTGGATATTTAAGTTATAATTTTAAAAAAATTGGGGAGATAAAGGTGAAAAAATATGTTGCATTAATTTTAACTTTTCTTTTTCTTTCTGGCTGTGTTTCTGAAAAAACAGAAAAGGAAAAATTAGAAAAATTACCTGAAGTTTATTTACCAGAAGAAAAAGAAGAAATAGAAATTCCAGGAACTGTTAAAAAAGAAGAGGTAAAAGAGGAGAAAAAAGAAGTTGTGGAAGAAACTGTTGAAGAGAAAAAGGAGGAGGAGAAAAAGGATATAGAAGGAGAGAAAGAAGAAGTAAAAGAAGAAAAGAGAGAAGAAAGGCAACAGGAAATTGTTCTATTGCCGAAAGAAAAAGGCCTAAAGAAAGAAGAAGAACCACCTGTTATATCAAAGATATTTCTTACAAATTATCTTGGCGAATGTTTGATTTACGAACTTAAATGGGACTTTGTAAATTTGGGGAAAGCAATTTTTGTTTGTTTAGAAGAAAAAGATAGGTACCGTCTTATTGGAATTACACTACCCAATGGAATACCTGAAAAATTTGGTTATGGTTATAATAGGGTTGATAGTTTTATAGATAAGAAAACTGGTAAACCCTTTTATTTCTACCAGTATTCAAAATCAGGTAGTAAGAAGAATATAACTGAAATATACTTCAACTGGTCAGCAAAACAATATACATATATATCAAGGGATTATAAGGCAGAAAAATTATTGTCTACAAAAAAAGATACAATTAAGTTTGATGCAGATGTATTTGATTATTTAACTCTTTTCTATTTTTTAAGGAATGCCGATTTTAAAACTTTTGCAAATATGCAAATCCCTATAGCATCAAGAGAAAAAATGTATATTAAAATAGAATTTAAAGGGAAAAGTATAAAAAAACTGCCAAATGGTGAAAATAAAATGGTTTATATTATACAACCATTTGCAAGAAAGGAAAAGGAGAGTTTTAAAAAGGGATTGTTTGATGTCTGGATAACAGATGATTGTGAAAGAAGCCCTGTTTATTTTGAAGGGAAACTTCCTATTGGTCGTGTAAGTATGAGTTTAACAAAAGTAAGAAAAATTGATGAAAAGGTAGTTTCAGATGTAAACAAAATTCTTGAACAGGTTATTTCCATACTTTAAAAAAATGTGTCTTGCAATACCTATGAAGGTGGAAAAAATTGAAGGTGATTTTGCAATTGTATCTATTGGGAATGTGAAAAAAGAGGTCAATATATCTCTTTTAGAAAATGTTAAAAAAGGCGACTATGTTATTGTTCATGCTGGCTTTGCAATTGAAAAACTTGACAAAAAAGAGGCAAAAAAGACACTTAAAATATTTAAAGAGATGAGATGAAATATATAGATGAATACAGAGAACCAGAAATACAGAAAGAAATAATAAAAGAAATACAGAAATATGGCAATCTGATTAACAGAAAGATCAATATAATGGAAGTTTGTGGAACCCATACTATGACAATTGGTAGATATGGAATTAGAAAACTTATGCCAGAAAATATAAATCTTATTTCTGGACCTGGATGTCCTGTCTGTGTAACTCCTGAAAGTTATATAGATATTGCTATAGAACTATTAAAAATGGAAGATGTAATTATTACAACTTTTGGTGATATGATGAAGGTCCCTGGTTCTTTTTCTTCTCTTGAAAAGGAAAAAGCAAATTATGCAAAAACCTATGTAGTTTATTCCCCTCTTGATGCATTAAAAATTGCTGAAGATAATAGAGATAAAAAAATAATTTTCCTTTCAGTTGGCTTTGAAACAACAACACCTTTGATTGCTCAAACAATAAAAATTGCAAGGGATAGAAAAATAAAAAATTTTTATATCCTTGCTGGAAACAAACTTATACCACCTGCAATGGAATTTCTTTTAAAAGAAAAGGATGCAAGAATAGATGGATTTATATGTCCTGGGCATGTTAGTGTTATTATAGGTCGTGAATCATATACTTCAATATCAAAAAAATATAATATTCCCTGTGTTATAAGTGGATTTGAGCCATTTGATATTTTACTTTCAATATATTTTATTTTAAAGAGTATTAAGGATGAAAAAAATGAAGTAATTAATGAGTATAAAAGGATAGTTAAAGAAAAGGGAAATACAAAAGCGAAAGAAATAATATATGAAATTTTCGAAGTCGTTGATGCTGAATGGAGAGGAATTGGAATTATTGAAAATAGTGGTTTAAGACTTAAAGAAAATTTTTTTGATTTTGATGCTGAGAAAAATTTTAGTATAGAAATTAAAAGTTCAAATAGAAAAACCGCATGTTTATGTGGAGAGATTTTAAAAGGAAGAAAAAAACCATTTGAATGTCCTTTATTTGAAAAAATATGCACCCCTGAAAGTCCTTTTGGTCCCTGTATGGTCTCATCAGAAGGGACTTGTAATGCATATTATAAATATGAAAGAAAATAGAATTGTTTTATCTCATGGAAGTGGTGGAAAGTTAATGCATAATCTGATAGAAAATATTTTTTTGAAAAGTTTTAAAAATGATATCCTTGATAAACTTTATGATTCTGGTATTATTGAATTTAAAGATTTTGATATATGTTTTACAACAGATTCTTATACTGTTGATCCTATTTTTTTTAAAGGTGGAGATATAGGTAAACTTTCTATCTGTGGAACAGTTAATGATCTTGCAGTTACAGGAGCAATCCCTCTTTATCTATCCTCAAGTTTCATAATAGAAGAGGGATTTGAGATTAAAAACCTTGAAAAAATTGTTAAATCAATGCACGCGATATCAAAAAAGGCAAAGGTAAAAATTGTTACAGGAGATACAAAGGTCGTTGAAAAAGGTAAAGTTGACAAAATTTTTATAAATACAAGTGGAATTGGTATAAGAGATAAAAGAATTAAACTTGGGATAGAAAGAATAAAGGAAGGAGATGTTGTAATTATAAATGGAGGGATTGCAGAACACGGGCTTGCAGTTTTAATTTCAAGGGATACATTTAAAATAGACGCTGATATAAAAAGTGATTGTGCTCCTCTTTCAGGTCTTATTTTGGAAATTTTGAAAGAAACGGATAAAATTAAATTTATGAGAGATCCAACAAGAGGAGGCATTTCAGCAACTTTAAATGAAATTGTTAAAAATAGAGATTTTGGGATAATTATTTATGAAGAGAAAATACCAGTAAAAAAAGAGGTTCTTTCCATCTGTGAAATTCTTGGTTTTGACTCTTTAAACATTGCAAATGAAGGGAAAGTTATTGTCATATGTGATAGAAAAGAGGCTGATATAGTACTTAAAAAAATGAGAAAAAATATATATGGAAAAAAAGCAGAAATTATTGGAGAAATTGTTAAAAAGCCAGAGGGGAAAGTCTTAATTGAGACAGTCACAGGTTCATTAAGGGTTTTAGATATGCCTGTTGGAGAGCAATTTCCAAGGATATGTTAATATGAAAAAATTTATTCCAGTTATAATTCTCTTTCTTATTTTCTTTGTCAGAGAAATTATTGTATCTAAAGAAAAATCAATAACCTGTGATGAAACAGTCCATATTCCGGCAGGTTATTTTTATGTTAAAAATGGTGATTTTTTTATAAATTTTGAACATCCACCTTTTTCAAAGACACTCTCAGGTATTTTTCTTTTACCGCAAAAGATATTTTTCCCTGAAAATCTATATAAACAATTGAGGAATGACGAATGGGATTTTGGTAAAGCATTTTTTTATTTTAATAGAGAAAAAGTTGATAATATAGTTTTTTATGCTCGTTTTCCAATGATTTTACTTGGTATTTTACTTGGATTTTTTATTTATTTATGGTCAAAAGAGTTATATGGTCTAATTGCAGGTATTTTCAGTTTATTTTTATTTTCTTTCTGTCCAAATTTTCTTGGTCATAGTTGTCTTGTAACGACTGATGTTCCATTTACTACTTTTTTTATTCTTTTCCTTTATTTTCTATCAAAATTCTTTCAGAAAGATGATAAAAAGCATTTAATTTTTTCAGGTATCTTTTTTGGTCTTTCTATAGGAACAAAATTCACTGGAATTGTTATAATCCCTTTTATAATCCTGATTCTTTTAATTTTAGAGATACAAGGTTCTTTTAAGAATAAATTAAAACTTCTCCTCCCACTTTTTCTTCTTTGTTTCATTTTAATTCCATTTATCATTCTGCTTTTGACATATAGAATTTATGGTTTTGGTAATTTTTTACTTGGTTTAAGGCAGATAATTTTTGAAACAACTGAAAGAGGCCATAGGAGTTTTTTAAATGGTAAGTTTTCAAATTATGGATGGAGATATTATTTCATTTTTGCTTTCCTTTATAAAACACCAGTGCCTTTCATAATCCTTTTCATTATTTCAATTTTAATTCACAGAAAAATTGAGAAAAACGAGATTTATTTGATTATTCCTGCGATTATCTATTTTATTTTCTCCTCGTGGAGCAAAAAACAAATTGGGATTAGATATATTCTTCCCTTTTATGCCTTAATTTATATCTATTGCGGAAGGTTAATTTTTTATCAGGAGAAAATTAAAATAATTAATCAAAATTTTAAAAAAATTGTTTTTTATTTATTAATCGCATGGTATATCTTTTCATCCATTAAAATTCATCCACACTATCTTGCATATTTTAATGAAATTGCGGGTGGCCCTGATAATGGATGGAAACATTTGATTGACTCAAACATTGACTGGGGGCAAGATTTAAAAGAATTTAAAAAATACTTACAGAAAGAAGGAAATCCAGAAATCATGCTTAATTATTTTGGTTCAATTTTCCCAGAAACATATGGAATAATCTATGAACCTGCTTTTTTTCCTCTTGTATTATATCTCCCTGAACAATATTACCATTTAAATTCACTTTCCCCTTTAAAGGAATATCTTGTTATAAGTGTGAATTGTCTACAGGGATTAATGTATGAGGATATAAATATTTTTGATTGGCTAAAAGAGATAAAACCAAAAGCAAAAATTGGATATAGCATGTTTGTTTATGATATTACAAAAGACACATATATAAGAAAAAAACTTTTAGAAATGTTTGAGAAATATGGATTTGAAAGACAGGCAGAAAGACAGAGAAAAATAATTGAAAGAATAGAGAATTGATATTTTGATTGTTTTAAAGGTATAATATTTAAAGTTGGAGGGGTAGCATAGTGGTCTAATGCGGCGGATTGCTAATCCGTTGTGTCGTCGAAAGGCGGCACCGTGGGTTCAAATCCCACCCCCTCCGATTAGCAATCTTCTTCTGTAGGTGGGATGGTTTCGGTAATACTAAAGCAAAAAGTAAAAACAAAGGAATAAAATGAAACTAAATATAACAGTAAAAACGAAGGGAAAGGAGAAACAATACCACCCCCTCCGCTGCCAAAACCACCTACGAGGTGGGGGTGGCGGGTTAGAAGGAAGGAGTGTTTTTAAGGCGGACACCTGTTTCTATTTTTATTGGAACCATATTTTTCATAGCAGGTGAGGTTGATTTACCATATAAAATTATCTTTACATATGTTATTGTATCTGTATTTGTCTGATTATCTAATTTTTTGCTACCATCGGCATAATAATACTCAAATTTTGAACCACTTAAAAGAACAACTTTTTTATTCGGGTCAAGTGATCTATTATTTAAAAATATAGTTGTATCATTTTGTGTATCAGGTATTATTTCAAAAGTATATGTTGAATAAATTAGTTTTGAAGAATTTGAATTGTTATCTATTTTTGAAGCAGTTTTTAATCCAGGTATATCTTGTCCAATAAATCTTTTCCTCCCATTTGCAATTACATCTGTCATTTGGGATAAAATTTCTCCAACCTCATTATATGCAACAACAACATTTCTTATCCTTGAACCTCTAATATACATAACAGTTACAAGAACAAAAACAATTACAAGTATTGTTATTGCAATTAAAATTTCAAGTATTGTAAACCCTTTTTTCCACATTATTTACTCCCTTCTTAATAAAGTCCATCTCTTGACCTATAAACCGTTTGTTTTAATAAAACATAATTCCCTCTTCTTCTTAAAATATAAATATCTACTCTGTGAAATTGGGTAATATCTGTATCTGCAACAGTTGGGTCAGATAAAAAGTTCCCTGAATTACCATATCTAAAATCATATCTTCTCACAATAAAGTCATTATTATAAATATCAGGTGTCCAGTCATTTCCATCTGTTTTCGGATCTATTTCTTGTGGGTTTTTATAAACATTTCCATTTACTGGTCTATCTCCAAATTTATACTGGTTATCATAATAAATAGGTGAAAAATCAATATTTTTTACATCTTCAACCATATACTGCATTAAGGCACTTGCAATTGTCAATTCATTTGCTTTTTTCATAACATTTAAATTCCCTGACATTAAAAGTAACCCTCCAGCAATAACAATAGCCATTAAAAATAAAGCAATCAAAACTTCAAGTAAAGTAAGACCTCTTTTTACCATTCAATTCTCCAACTTCCTATAACCGGTAAATATTTTCTCCTTCCACCTACAAAGCCCTTATAAACTTCTGTATTATTTTTAAAAGGTGCGCTGTCATAAATAGTTTCTCCACCATTTATAGTAAATTCCCGGTCTGTTATAAGCGTTCCTTTTAATTTCCCATTTGTACCAATAGTTATATCTCCTCTTGAATAAATTGCTCCAATTATTTGATTATTTATATTTATTTGAGATGTAGTTTTATTTATAATTGCCATTTGATCTGGAGTAGATTGAGGCGTCGGTTTATAATATTCTGGTTCTAATCTTGCATTTATATTTATATTTCCAGTTCCTGAATCAACGAAAATTGCTGAATACTGATTTTGTCCAAGGTATATTTTTGGAGGAGCATTTATATTTATTTGTCCATTCCCATCTCTACATATTGCACCAGGATAATTTGTATTAGATACATCAATTTCTAAATTTGAATTTGATATAGTTATATTTTTTGCTCCTGCAATTACTCCATTTATCTCTATATTTCCAGTCCCCCCAATTGATATGTCTGAATTAGAAGAAAAAACACTTCCATTTATCGTTAAATTCACACTTCCATTCGTTACAAGTCCTGCTTTTACATCTTTGTTTATTACTACATTTCCACTTCCTTTAACCTCTAATTGACTTTCACAATTAACCTCATCATTTATTGTTACATTTAAATTTGTTCCATCTATTGTGATCTTACTTTTTGCATATATTTTCCCAGTTATATTTATTGTTCCTGTTCCTTGTATTAAAATTTCATTACTTTTGTCATTAAGATTTCCATTTATTGTTATTGTATTATTATTTGCCTGTATAGTAAGTTTATTTTTAGAATAAATATCTCCATTTATAGTTAAGTTTCCATTTGGGCTTATTGTTATATTATTTTTAGCAGCAAGTATATATTGTCCTTGCTGTCCTATATTACCGCTTTGAATATTTCCAGTTATTTCTATATCACTTTCTGCCATTAATTGACCAAGTATTTGTGTATTTGTACCAAGATTTACGTCAATTATAATATCTGCATTTTCTTCAGTATTTTCTTTTCCTGCAAGTATAATCTTCCCAGAAGGTATATTTGGCTCTGTGTTTTGTGTAAATTTTATCTGTACTTGTTGAGTGTTATCCGCCTTTTCAAAAATAAATCTATTCCCAGAAGAAAGATCTGGATTTGCAAATTTGTAAGTTTCATTTGTCCCATTACCTGTATAAGGATCTGTAGTGTTACCAGTTATAGTTCTTAGTTGTGGCGGAGTACCATATCCTGTTCCTGCTGGATTATAAGGAGTGTTTCCATCTCCATCTTTAAATCTTAAATCTGCAGTTGTAGGCCATGTTGGTTCTGGTAATGTTGTTACCTGTGGAATAGATATACTTAATTGTGATTGTGGGATAGAGATGTTAGTTGTGGAGGTAAATGTTTTTCTACTTTTTGGGTCATAATTTAAGTTTGCATTCCAGGTTTGATAAGTTATATTTCCATCTATTAAAACTGTTCCTGAGCCAGAAATAGTTCCTGCATAAACAAGATGTTTATTAAATGCTTCTGGTATTGCCCAATCTGCGACTGATAAAGGGTTTATTTGAAGATAACATATCCTCGGCTCGCTTCCAGGTGCTGGTTGTATTGTTAATCTTCCATCTGTAACTGTAACATTTCTAATATGTCTTTTATAACGGTATGTTTCTCCAAGAGTAGGAAAAGAAATAGAATAATTAGGTATTGGTACCTGACTCATTTGTCCTTCTATAATTAAATCATGGTTATAGTCATCGCATTCTGGATCTAAAGGATCTCCACAATATATAATAACTTGATAATACCAGTTTGGAACTTCAATCTCCCATGTTGCTCCATTCATAATTATTAAAGTGTCAAATCTTTGGTGATTAGGATCGTTTTTTGGAGATATCCCTGTATAAACTAAATCTCTATCATAAGCATAACTTGTTCTATCCTCGCTCCATCCATAGTTATAGCCATTCCCTCTATCTCCAAAAACTTCTCCTTTATCAGGATATTGGATTGAGGGACTTGCACCATTTGGTTCAAAGTTTATATTAATTTGAAATTGTTCTCTATCACATAATCTCAATGCACAATTTTTATGGTTATCATTATCATATCCATTCAACCCTCTTATATTTACAATTATTTTTGCTGTTTTTCCTCTATATTTACTTATAGCAGTTATTGTATCTTTGTTTTCTCCATTATCATCAAGAAATTCTAAAATACATTCACCTTTTTCAGGAATATAAGGAGCATTTACTTTTGGTGGTGAAAGTGGATTTCCTCCAGTAAAAGTATTTCCTGTAAAATAAACTTTTGTAGGGCCATTTGGAACATTATTATTTGCATAAAAAGAAGGATAATATTCTGTAGTATAGAAACGATAATTCATCCAGTTAAATACATCTTGGATTGCATTTTCTGCTATTTCAAGTGCCTTAAGTTTATCATGAAAATAATATGCTCTTTTTATAGAACTTGTTGCAGAAAGGACGATAACCATAATAAGGGAAGAAAAAAGAACAATCATTACAATTACTGCTATTAACGCCACCCCTTTATTTTTTA
>JAMWCJ010000101.1 GCA_023818645.1 Candidatus Omnitrophota bacterium
CGATCTAAAGAAAGCAAAATAATTTCTGAACTTTCAGGAAGAGGAAAACACTTTTATGATATTGAAGAATTAAAAAAAGAATTGAAATGCAAAATAAAAAAAGGTGATGCTGTTTTTATAAAAGGGTCAAGAATTAACAAGTTAGAACAAATAGTAGATTTTTTGAAGAAAGATTTTATTTAAAGGGAGAATGAATGTTATATAAACTTTTATATTCTTTAACAGATTTTTGGTTTGGTTTCAACATCTTCAAATATGTAACAGTTAGAGCATCTCTTGCAACTTTTACATCTCTTTTATTATCTCTTTTATATGGAAAAAAACTCATAAATAAACTTAAAAATTACTGCCATCCAAATATCCTTAAAGAGGGTGAGAAAGAAAAAGTTCCCACAATGGGAGGATTTTTAATTTTGGGTTCTTTATTAATTTCTACATTCTTTTGGGTTGACATTAAAAACACATATATTATACTTCTAATATTTTTAACAATATCTCTTGGACTTATTGGTTTTATTGATGACTACACAAAATTAAGATATAAATCATACAAAGGAATTAGACCTCTTATTAAAATTGTTGGACAAATGGGAGTTGGTTTTATTATTGGACTGGTTCTTGTATATAATAACAATTTAAACTTCAATACTTCTTTATATCTACCATTTTTTAAAAAAATAATTTTACCTCTTGGAGAATATTTTATACTTTTCACTGTTTTCATTATTATAGCAACATCAAATGCTGTAAATTTAACAGATGGAATGGATGGACTTGCAATAGGTTTAACTTTAACTATAGCACTGGCTTATGCAATAATTTCATATGTAGTAAGCAATGTTAAGTTTGCAACTTATTTAAATGTCCCTTTTGTTAAAGGTGCTGAAGAAGTAACTGTTTTTACTGGAGCACTTGTTGGTTCCTGTCTTGGATTTTTGTGGTTTAATTGCTACCCTGCTGAAATATTTATGGGAGATATAGGTTCTTTACCATTAGGCGGAATAGTTGGACTTCTCGCAATAATTGTTAAGCAAGAACTTTCATTAATATTTGTTGGTGGCATATTTCTAATAGAGGCATTGTCTGTTATAATACAGGTTATATCTTTTAAAAGTAGGGGTAAAAGAATTTTTCTTATGACACCTATTCACCATCATTTTCAACTTAAAGGGATCCCAGAATCAAAAATTGTTATAAGATTCTGGATAGTAGGTATTATACTTGCATTATTTACAATTATAACTTTAAAGATAAGATGAATGGAATTAAAGGAAAAAAAATAGGGATTGTAGGTCTTGGAATAAGTGGATTTGATACAGGGATTTTTCTTATTGAAAATGGAGGAGAAGTTTATATCTCAGATAGTAATATTAATAATGATATAAAAGAAAAAAGTATTATTTTAAAAGAAAAGGGAGCAAAAATTGAAATTGGAAAACATACACCAGAGTTTTTTAAAGATGTTGAATTTATTGTGATAAGCCCTGGAGTTGATGAAAGATGTGATTTTATTAATTATTTAAAGAAAAGAGATATTCCAATAATAAGTGAAATTGAGCTTGCTTACAATTTTTCAAAAAGTAAAAAAATAATTGCAATAACAGGAACAAACGGAAAAACTACAACTACTACTCTTGTCGGAGAAGTTTTTAAAAAAGCAAATTATCCATCTGTTGTGTGTGGTAATATAGGGAATACATTTATTGGAGAAATCAAAAACATAGATGAAAAAACATGGATTATTATTGAAGTAAGCAGTTTTCAATTAGAAAAGATAATAAATTTTAGACCATATATATCTTGTCTCTTAAACATTGATTATGATCATTTTGATAGATATTCAAATATGGAAGAGTATATAGCAGCAAAAAAAAGAATTTTTGAAAATCAAACAATTGACGATTATAGCGTTTTAAACTTTGATGATTATCATACAAAAAAAATTATGAAAGAAATAAAAAGCAAAAAAACATTTTTTAGTTTCTTAAAAATTTTTAAAGGTGTTTATTATGAAAATGGAAATATATATTTAAGAATTAACAATAAAAATTTAAAAATCCTTGAAACAAAAAATTTAGAAATTTTAGGTAAAGGTAATATTGAAAATATAATGGCTTGTTCTTTAATTTCAGTAATATGTGGGATTGATCCTGAAATAATAAAAATTGCAGTTGAAAATTTCAAAGGGCTGCCTCACAGAATGGAAAAGGTTGCCCAGATTGATAATATTACCTTTATAAATGATTCTAAATCAACAAATCCGCTTTCTGTCAAAAATTCTATTTTAAGTTTAACAGGAAAAAACAATATAATTTTAATTCTTGGTGGAAAGGATAAAGGTTTTCCATATCGTCAATTGACAAAGTACTTTAAAAATAGAGTTAAATTTATAATACTCTTCGGACAAGCAAAAGAAAGAATAAAAAAAGAACTTGAATCATCAAATATACCTATGGAATATGTAGAAAATTTGAAAGAAGCAGTGATGCTATCAAAAAAAATTGGAAAAAAAGGCGATTATGTCCTTTTTTCCCCTGGCTGTTCTTCTTTCGATATGTTTAAAAATTACAAGGAGAGAGGAGATGTTTTCAAAAAAGAAGTATTTTCTTTATGTTAGTATACTTATTTCAACTTTTTTACTTATTTTTCTTGGAACTGTATTTGTTTTAAGTTCAAGTTTTTTCTATGGGTTGGAAAAAAATAATTTAACAATGTATTTTGAAAAACATATAATTTACCTTGTTATCGGACTGGTTATGCTGTATTTAATACAGAAATCAGATATAAAAAAATTGGAAAAATATGGATTTATAATTTTAGTTATATCTTTAGCAATTTTACCTATACCGATTTTTCAAAAAGGATTAAGATGGATAAAAGTTGGACCATTTTCCTTTCAACCTTCCGAGTTTGTCAAACTATCTTTTATTATCTACCTTGCCACTTATTTTAAAAAAAGATTCTTTCAAATTAATAATTTAAAAGTTCTTACAAGTCCTTTAATTATTTATTTTTTGATTATAACTATCTTACAATTTCAGAAGGACTATGGAATTTTTTTGATTATTTCTATTACTTTTTTAAGTGTCCTTTTTTTATGTGGACTTAAATTAAAATACATTTTAGGAGTTTTGGGTGTTTTTATCGCTTTAAGCATTTTATTTATTCTACTTTTTCCTTACAGAATAGAAAGAATTATCGCTTTTATTAATCAGAATTCAGATGTTCTTGGAAAAAACTATCAGACCAAGCAGGCAATAATATCTTTAAGTTCAGGAGGGCTTTTTGGGAAGGGTCTTGGAGCAGGAACAGGAAAACTGAAGTTTGTTCCAGAAATTCATAAGGATTTCGTATATGCTGTTGTTGGTGAAGAACTTGGATTCGTTGGTTCTTTTGGGATTTTACTGCTTTTTGGAATAATAGTTTTTTGTGGGCTTGAACTTTCTAAATTTTGTGACGATCTTTTTAATAAAATTTTAGTTTCTGGAATAAGTATTTCATTTGGAACTCAATTCTTATTACATGCAGGGGTTGTTCTTTCCATTTTACCACCAAAAGGAACAACACTCCCATTTTTTAGTGTTGGCGGTTCTTCACTAATAGTAAGTTTAATATCTTTGGGGATTTTACTTAAAATTGCCGAATCTATAACAAAACAAGGAAATTTAAAGGAAATTGAAGAGATAATATTAAAAATAAAATGAGATTAAAAGGAATTATTTTTGATGGAGATGGAGTTCTATTTGATACTGAAAGATTACATATAATTGCTTGGGAAAGAGTTTTTAAAAATTACAATATTAAATTGAATAAAGATGATTTTGCACAAGGAGTTGGTGTTGAAGACAGAACATTTTTGAAAGATTTGGAAAAGAAAGGCAAAATTAAAAAAGGACTTAATCTTGAAAAATTAGTTTTTGAAAAAAATATGGAATTAATTAAGATTGTTGAAGAAGAAGATATAAAAGTTTCAGATAAGATAAGAGAAGTTTTAGAATTTTTAAAAAAGAAATATAAAATTGCAATTGCTTCAAACTCGGATAAAAGATTTGTTTTAAAAGTTCTTGAGTTATCAAATATTTGTAATTTTTTTAACTTAATTATTACAAGAAATGATGTAAAAAAACCAAAGCCATTCCCTGATATATATACTGAAGTTATTAAAAAATTAAATCTCTCTGCAGAAAACTTGATTGCTTTTGAAGATTCAGAAACAGGGATTCTATCAGCGAAATCAAGTGGAATTTTTTGTGTTGGTATTCCAACAACACAACCACTTGAAAAAATAAAGATTGCTGATATAATTGTAGATGAATTAAATTTAAGTAATGTAAAAAGAGTAATAAAGATTTTTGAAGAGAAAAATGAAAATTAAAAATATAGAATCAGAAAGGATAAGAAATTTACCTACATATATGTTTCAGGAAATAAATTTAAGAAAATTACAGTTAAGAAGAGCGGGTAAGGATATTATTGATTTTGGGATGGGAAATCCTGATAGACCTCCGCCTGCCCCTATAATTGAAAAACTAAAAGAGGTTTTAAAAGACCCAAAAGTTCATAGATATAGTGCTTCAAAAGGTATTTTCAATTTGAGAAAAGAAATAGTAAACTGGTATATGAAAAGATTTGGAGTTAAAATTGATCCTGAAGAAGAAGCAATTGTTTGTATTGGTTCTAAAGAAGGAATAAGTCATTTAGCCCTTGCAATTTTTGATAAAGGGGATGTAGTTCTTGTTCCAAATCCAACCTACCCAAGCCATCTTTATAGTGCAATTATTTCAGGAGCAACAATATATGATATGCCTTTATTGAAAGAAAATAATTTTCTCCCAGATTTTGCTCAACCCATATATGATAGATTTCCGAAACCAAAAGCAATGATTTTAAGTTATCCTAATAATCCAACAACACAGGTTGTTGATATTGATTTTTTTAAAGAAGTTGTGAAATTTGCGAAGAAAAGAGACCTTATTGTTATACATGATATTGCCTATTCAGAAATATATTTTTCAGAAGAATATAAACCACACAGTTTTCTTGAAGTAGATGGAGCAAAGAGTATCGGAATTGAATTTTATTCTCTTTCTAAAACTTATAATATGGCTGGTTGGAGGGTTGGTTTTGCTGTTGGAAATAAATATGTAATAAGAGCATTAGCAAAATTAAAAAGTTATTATGATTATGGAATTTTTACTCCAATTCAAGTTGCTGCAATATGTGCCTTAAGAATTGATGAAAAATATATAGAAGAAGTTAGACAGACATATAAAAAAAGAAGAGATATTTTGGTTGAAGGAATGAATAAAATAGGATGGAATGTAGAAAAACCAAAAGCAACAATGTATATATGGGCAGAGATTCCTGAAAAATTTAAGAAAATCGGTTCAATGAAATTTTCTTTACATCTGCTTGAAAATGCCAATGTTGCAGTTTCCCCTGGTGCTGGTTTTGGAAAATATGGAGAAGGATATGTAAGATTTGCCCTTG
>JAMWCJ010000021.1 GCA_023818645.1 Candidatus Omnitrophota bacterium
TTTTATCATTGTAAAATCTGTCACCATTGCTCCAAAATGTGGTCTATATTCTATTCTCCCGCAGAGATTATAAGCAGTAGGATTTGTTTCTTTTACTACAGGTGCACCTTTCGTTTGTGAATTATCTATTAAAACATTAACCGTATATCTATAAAGAGACGATTCCTTGTCAGGAAGTTTCAAACCAGGAAATAATTCAATCTCTTTTTTTTCTTTAAAATCATCTATATTTTCAATCATATCTTTTTCTACATCATCAAGATATTTACAGACATCTTCAAAATTAATATATTTCTCCTTAAGTTCTTGAATTCTCGGTGATATTGTAAATTCTGCTGTTTCCTTTTCAATTTTATTAAGTTTTAACTTTGCATCTTTTTCAAGGTCTCTTATTTTTCTTAAAACATCGTTTAATTCTTCATATAGCATTTCTTGCTTTTTTCTAATTTCTTCTTTTGTCTCATCAGTTAATTTTTCTAAATCTTCTTCTTTTATTGGTTGTCCCTCAATTAATGGAATAAAAACAATTCCTGATGGGGTCTGTTTTATTTGAAAACCAGAGTTTTTAGCAGATCTTTCAATTTGATCTAATAATTGATTTCTTTTGTTCTGAAAGTCCTTTATTATTTGATTTCTGTGTTCCTCATATACTTCACTTTCAAATTTTTTCGGAAGTTCTACTTTTATTTCATTTACAAGGTCTTCCATATCTTTTTTAAATTCATTTGCTTTACCAGGTGGGAATCTTAAAATATTTGGAGTATCAGGATTTGTAAAATTATAGACATAACACCAATCATCAGGTGTTTTCCCTTGTTCTGCTATTTTTTTAACTGCCTGTTCAACCGATGTTGTTCTACCACTACCAGTTATACCAGTAACAAAAATATTATAACCTTTACTTTTTATCTTCAATCCAAACTCAAGTGCTCTTTTTGCTCTTTCCTGTCCTATTATCCCTTCAAGAGGTGGAACCTCTTCAGTAGTTTCAAAATTCAGAAATTTTAAATCATATTTTTGTTTCAAATATTCTAAATTTACTTTGTATTTTTCCATTTTTTTAAATCCTTTTTATTATGTAATCTTACAATTTAAAACTCATAAAGTCAATTTTTTAGAAAATAATTGAAAGATCTATATTTATTTTAACAGATTTTTCAAGAAAGTTTTTTATCGCATTAATAAAACTTTCTTTTTTAAAGAAATGAACTGTGATGTAAATCCAATTATAAGAGAATTAAGTAATTTTGGAGAACTGATTTTTATATCATTGAAATTTTAAATAAAAATATTTGGAGTTTTTGATTTTAAAGATAATATTTTTTCATATTGATATTTTTTCTCAGAGATAGTAATTGGAAAACTGTATACAAGTTTACAAATTTAACCTTACATATACCCTGAACCACCTTTGACATTAATCCTTTCAATTATCACAGTATTTCCTATTAAATTAGCAAGCAAAACAATCCCCTGTTCACCTAAACTACAAATTAAAGAGAAAAATTTTCCAGAGAAATTTAGGAATTGTTTGACATAAATATAGAATAAACCAGAAGCAATAATCTCAATATTCCATTCATCTTTATTTACCATATTAATTTTTAATTTTCCCATAATCTTATACCACTCCTTATTAAAATTGATATTTGTTTTTTTGAAGACACAAAAGAAAAAATTGCAATATCTTTTACCTTCTGAGTTGTTAAAAGTTCAAAACAATTTTTGCAAATTGTGCATATCTTATTGAGTCCTGTTCATTTTTAGAAGAATGAACAAAAACCATCAACAATAATTATTAAAAAACTTCCTATTATCCCAGTATATACTTTATTTTTCAAAAATATATATTTCAATCAGGTAATATGCCTCATTTTTTCCTTTTAATTTGCTTAAAAGTTTTTCATTATATATAAATTTTTTTTCAAAAATTTTCTTAAAATAGAGTTCAAATATCTCTTTTATTTTATCAGATATTTCAGGTCTGTTTACATAATCAAGTATTAGAAAAAATCTGTCATAATTATTTAAGTTCTCATATATTTTTTTCAAGTCCTTTTCATTTTCTATATCAATTATTTTACTTTCTCCTTTATAATACCATTGAATTGGTGAAAGTATATCTGTATTATAATTTTCTGTTGTAATAATTAAATCATTTGCTTTTTCTAATTGTTGTATTTCTTTAAAAATTTCCCTGAAAGGAATTAATTTACTTGGGTCATGATATTGATAGATATTATCTGAATAATAATAAAATAAGGATGGAAAAAAACAAAGGAAAATAAGAAAATTAAACGTATTTTTCATATTCTTTCTTTCCATCCCTAAACTAAAAAATAAATACCAGAAAAAAGAAAATGAAATTAGGTTCTGTGGAACTGTTGAAGGGAAAAAAACAAATAATATTGGAACAATAATTGAAATTAATAGTAAAATCTTTCTCCATTTATTCAAAGAAGAAAATTCCTTAAAACAGAAAGGTAAAAGTATAAGATAGAGAATAATCGTCGGAATTAGAATTTTTATATTAAAAGGATTTAAAGTTTCTCCAAGAAAAAAATAAAAGATTGTATAAAAAAATCTTAAAACCGTTGGGATAGGTCTTCTTACACCAAGGGTAAATCTTAATTGATATGGTATTCTTACTAACCAGGGAGAATAAAGTATAAGAGTTATTATGATAGAAAAAATAAATTTTTTTTTAAACTCTTTAATGAATAGAGAAGTTAATATTTGAATTAAAATAACGATGAATCCAAAGTTGTGTGTATATAGAATTAAAGTGTTCAGAATAGTAAGGATTGAAAGTTTTTTTTGATTTTTAGTTTCTAAGTAATCAATAAAGTTATAAAAAGATAAAAGTGTTAATAAAGTTAAAAGTGTATATGATTTTAAAATTTGAGACCAGAGTATGAAAGGAGGGCTTAAGGATATAAAAACCGACAAAAAAAGCCCTGTTTTTTCATCTTTAAATTTTCTCCCAAGACAATATCCAGCAGGAATAGTTAAAACGCTAAATATGAAAGGTAAAGTCCTTAATAAAAATTCACTATTCCCAAGTTTTAACCAGAAATGAACCAGTATATAAAAAAGTGGTGGATGAGCATCATTATAAGTGATATAATTAACAATCCACTTAACTGAATGCTGACCAATTGAAATAGCAAGAAGTTCATCACACCATAGAGAATGTTTTCCAATATTAAAAATTCTTAATAGAATTCCTATAAAAATGATTATAAACAATAAAAATTTGTTTTTCTTATCCATTCCTTAAAATTATAACTAAACTCTTTTCTACAAAAAATTTATAGATATTGAAAAGATTAAATTTTTTACTAATAAACTCTTTAAATATTAAAATTTTTACAAGTTTTAAATCAAGTAATTGTGCGATTTTAAAAAAAGAGTTTTTATCAAAATGGTAAATTTGTGCAGGAATATGAAAAAAACTTTTACTTTTTTCTATAAAAGAAAAAATTTTCCCAACAAAAAATATAAAATTTGAATGTAAAGGCGTTTTTATGATTAAAAATCCTTCTGATTTTAAAAGTTTTTTACATTTTTGTAAGTAATATAATGGGTCTTTTATGTGTGCAATTACATCTATCATAGTTATAAGGTCAAATCTATTTTCTGAATTTATTTCAGAAATTGAACTGTATACTTTAAACCCTTTCTTCTTACAAAATTCAATTGAAAATTGTGAAATGTCCTGTCCAACAACTTCAAATCCTTTTTCTTTCATCAATTCTAACATTATTCCCACACCACACCCAATATCTAAAACTTTACCTTTTTGAACAATGTAAGGTTCAATTTTCAAAAATATTCTCTCTAAATATTTTTTTCTCTGTTCATAGGTCGGAAGATACCATCTTTCAAAATATTTTTCATTATAGATTTTTTCAATTTGCTCAGGAAACGGGTATAGAAAAGAAATTTTACAACTTTTACATTGATATATTTTCCAATTTTTTATCTTTATTTTCAAAAAAGTATTTCCAGCACAAAAAGTACATTTAACCATTTTTAACCAATAAATCTATATTTTATTAGGGTCCAGACAGCAATAAAAAAATCCTTTAATCTAATCTTTTTCCCCTCTTTTATACTCCTTGGATTATAAGAAATTGGAACTTCATATATTTTGTATCCCTTTTTCTTTATTTTTGCAGTTACCTCTGGACAGAACTCAAAACCTTTACATTTCAGATCTATTGAATTAATAACATCTTTTTTAAACATTTTATAACAGGTTGGCTCATCAGTGATTCTTGCATTATAAAGAATATTTGCAATTAATGAAAGGGCTCTTCCACCAAGATAAAAAAGAAAAGATGATTTTTTATTCTTTCCAAGGAGTCGTGAACCATATACAACTTCAACATTTTGTTTTTCCATCAATTCAATCATTTTAAGCCAGTCATTCGGATTATATTCAAGGTCTGCATCTTGAATAACAATAATATCTCCTTTTGCAATTTTCAATCCTTCTCTTATAGCACTCCCCTTCCCTTGATTTTTTTCTTTAAAAATAACCTTTATTCTTTCATCTTTAATATTCTTTAAAATTTCTGTTGTTCCATCAGTACTTCCATCGTCAACAATTATTATCTCTTTCAGAATAGGAACATTTTTAACTTTTTCAATTACTTTTAAAATTGTTAATTTTTCATTATAAACAGGAATAATCACTGATAACCTCATTTCGCCCCCAATATCAACTTACGAAGTTAACAAGTATTTGTTTATCAATTACTTACATCTTAATCAAATATCATTTTTTTTATTTTAGCGAGTTCTCGCTGATAAGAAATTCTATCCTCTACAAATTTTTTATACTCATTTTCTTTTATTTCAATTATATCTTGAAACTCACAAATATTTTTATCTATAAGGTTTAAATATTCTTTATAAGATGAAAATTCCCAATCTTCAGGTTTTTCAACAAGATAAGCGGTTACAGGATTAAGATGGATGTACCTTGTCAAATGTAAAAGTTGTTCATCATTTTCAATGACAACAACTTTAAATCTACTTTCCCAAAGTGGTCCTTTTCTCTTTATTTTTGTATTAAAATAACGGGTATAACTATCAAGAACATTTTTCATAAATATAGATACCCCATTTTCAGTTTCATTAAAAATTATAAGATGTATATGTGTTGGCATTAAACAGTATGCAATAATTTTAACTATTTTTTCTCCTTTATACAAATTTTCTTTTTCAATTTCAGATAATCTTCTATAATAAGAAAAACTTCTATTTCTTCTAAATTTATAAAATTCAAATGCTTCCAATATTCTTCTATAATCCATCTTATCGCGAAAAATTATATATTCAGATATGCTTTTTGTAAAAACATGATAAATCACTTTTTCATAAATTTCTTTTTTCATCTGTATCTCCTTGATATACAACAACTTGTTAACTTCGTAAGTTGAAAAAAGGCATAGATGGAGAATATTAGATAAAAAGGCTCGATTGGTAACCTATATCTAATTGAAGAGAGAAAAATCATATGGAATATTGTAAATAAAATGATTAAACTGTGTAGAAACTGTGCTTTTTTATTTTTTAATGAAATGAAAAAACCGATTATAAAAAATGGTAGAAGTATACCAAAAGAAAAAATACTAACAATCCTATAGAAATATTTCCTTTTATATTCAGGAGCATTTGGTACTATGTTCCAGAATCTTTTAAATTTATTTAAAAGTAACCACATAAATCTTTCAGGATTTTTTTTAATAAATTCAAAAGTCATTCTATATAAAAGTTTATCCCTTTCTATCTCTTCAATCTCAAGAATTCCTTTTGGAAAATAAGAACAAGGCCCTCCTTCTGAATAGGGATTGTTTCCTTCCCAAAAAACCCATCCTCCCATTGTTGTCCCTGGTATAAATTTATGGAATATTTTATAATTTCTAATGATCCATGGAGAAAGGGTCAAACAAAATCCAATAACAAGTAAAATGATTTTTCTAAATCTTATTTTTAAATTTTCTTTAAAAGATAGAATATGAAGAATTGAAACAGGGAGATAAAGTTGCAAAATCGGCCTTGTTAATCCTGATAAACCCAAAAAGATACCTGAAAAGAATGAAACTTTTCCATTTCTTTCTGTAGTCATTATCAAATAAAAAATACTTAAAACTGTAAAAAAAACAAATAATGTTTCAGTTAAGAGAAAACCATTATAAAAGATGAAAAAGGGATAAAAAGAAGAAATAAATGCAGAAACAATTCCTGTTTTCTCACCAAAAGTTTTTTTACCAATAAGATAAATAAAATAAACTGTTAATGTTGAAATAAAGGACTGAAAAACCCTAATTCCAATAAGGTTAAACTTAAATAAAATTAAAACACTGATAACTAAAGGATATAAAGGAGGCCTAAAACTTTTAAGATTTTCTCCAACAATAAGTCCTTTACCTGATAGAAAATTTTGAACCATTTTAAAATATTCAAACTCATCATCAAAATAGAAATTATTCTTTAAGGTTAAAACAAAGGCAATTCTTAAGAGAAACCCTATTATAAAAATAAAAATTAAAATTTTGTTTTTATGTATTCTTTCCATATTTTTAATTTAAAGATAAAAAAACTATTATGACCATAAATCCCAACTCTACGTAAAGAATATTCTGAATTTCTAATTTTTTTATTTTTTTTTGGCGTTACAAAAGCATATTTATAACCAGCAATTTTTACAAACTCTATTATTTTTTCATTAAATTCTCCATAAGGATAACAGAAAAATTTCACTTCTCCTCCTATCTTATCTTCAATAATTTTTTTTGAACTATATATCTCTTCTTTTGCTTTCTCTTCATCAATTTCTGTTAAATGAGGATGACTTAGAGTGTGAGAACCAATCTCTACACCTTCTTTTATAATTTCTCTTATTTCTTCCCATTTCAAAAATCTATCTTTCTCATAATCTTTATATCTATTCCATATTTTATCTGTTGATATATAATTAACAATAATAAATATGATTGGTTTGATCTTCAACTTTTTAAATAATGGAAGTCCAAAAAGGAAATTGTCATAAAATCCATCATCAAAAGTTATTAATAATGTTTTATTTTTTATATAATTTTCTCCAAATGAGAAATTTTTAAATCCCCTTTTTAACAAATAATTTATCTGTTTTTCAAAATTTTCAGGATTTACAGTTAATGGATCCTTTTTATACCATGGATTTATTCTATGATATGCAAGTATCATTTAAATTTTATCCTTTTAAATCTATATCTTAAAATCAAAAAAATCATTCTCAATCCAAGGAAAAATGCCTTTCTCATACTTCCAGTTACAGAAGATTTTCCAACTCTTGGCTTATAATTAACGGGTATTTCAATGAATTTTGTTCCTGTTTTTATAACAAGAATGGTCATTTCTGGTCCAAAATGTTCCTTTCCAATTGTAAAATGATTTTTGATTTTTTCATAAAGATACCTTTTAATAAGTCGCATTGTACAACCAACATCTGTTAAAGTAGTGGTATTATAAAGGAATTCCATCATTTTAGCAACAGCCCAGTTTCCCCATTTCAAGAAAAAATTCATATTAGCACCTTTCCATATTAATTCTCTTGTTGTTCTTGTTCCTAAAACATAATCAAAATCATCACTATAAGCAAGAAGTTTAATAACATCTTTACCTTCAAATGTTCCATCAGGTTCAGAAATAATTAAGTAATCACCAGTTGCTTCAGCAAGACCTTTTTGAATTGCATAACCATATCCTTGCTTTCTTTCATAAACAAGGCGTGCTTTTGTTTTTTTTACCTCCTCATCAGTTCCCTCAACAGCATTATTATTTACAACAATTATCTCATCAACATATCCAGAATTAAAAAAATCCTCTATTGCGTTTCGTATTGAATCCTTTTCATTATAAGTTGGAAATATAACACTTACCTTCTTATTCCTCCACATTTTTAATCTTTCTTTCCTACTATAACATTATGAGCAAGAATTAAATTTAATGGAAATATCTTTTGAATCCCTTTTTCTAAAAAATCTAATAATGGTAAAATTTGTTTTGGTGCAAAATCTGGAACAAATCCAGTTTTGATTGTTTTTATGACTGATATTTTATTTTTTCTAAATTCTTTAAGTATAATTCTTGCAGGAATTAATTTTTCATCTCCTGTATCTTGTGGAACTCTTTTCATTAAAAAATACCAGTACAGATTATTTGGGTTATGTTCCCAAATTAAAATAATTCCTGACTTTTTAGTAACTCTTGCCATTTCTTTTATCGCTGTTTTTACTTTATTTAAATTTCCTAAATGATGGAGAGAAACAACAGAAATTACAAGGTCAAAACTTTCTGATGGAAAAGGTAAATTAAGCATATCTCCTTTTATTATTTTCCCTGGTATTCTTTTATTAGCAATTTTAACCATATTTTCTGAATTATCTATCCCCCAAACATTATAACCTTCTTTATTTAATAGAGAGATTAAAGCACCAGTCCCACAGCCAACATCAAGAATTTTACAATCACGATTTGAATATATTTTTTTTATAAAGTTTACCCTTTTTTTAAGATAATAATTAAATATATGTTCTGGAAAAATTTTTTCATAAAAGTTAGCAACTTGGTCAAAGATATTTTTTCCCATATTTGGTCATTTTTAAAAAATATAATGCAAATATTATTAAAAAACCCATTATTGGAAAGCGGTATCTTATTGTTGTTCTGATTAAAATTACCAATCCGCTGTAAATAAAGATTGTTAAATACAAAAGTATCCATTTATAGAATTCTTTTAAAGACAAAAGGATCCCAAGAAAACCGACAATTATAATAGGTGTTTCACTAATAAAACTTAATATTTGATGAAATATTTTATAAGATTCTCCAGGTCCAGATATTGTGTGTGGATATAGCCTCCAGAATTTTATAAATCTATTGATTATAAGTTTAAAAAATAAATTAGGATTATTTTTTATAAATTCAAATGTTTTTTTATATAGCAATTTATCAATTTCAATTTCAGAAAGCCCTTTAAATTCTTCAACATTTTCTGCATGATAAAAGCCAGTAGGACTGCTTAAAGATTGTTCATTATTAGCGATAAAAAATACTATTCCACCTTCTGAAGATGTAATAAAAAACCTATTAAAAATTTTATAATTTCTTATTCCCCATAATAAAGGGAAAAAAGATAAACAAATGAATGAAACAACCAATATTTTAAATAAATTTTTTTTATGTATTAAGGAAAAGGTTAATATCAAAAATGGACATAGTGCAAGAAAAGTAGGTTTTGTTATACATAAAAATCCAAAGAATAAGTTTCCGAAAATAAAATGTAGAATCTTTTTATTGTCAAAATAGTACTCTGTTAATAAAAAGACACTTAAAACTAATAAAAAAGTTATAAATGTTTCAGGAGCAAGATAGCCAGTCCAGAAAATTGAAGCAGGATAAATAGAATAAATTAAAGAAACCAAGAAAGCAGTTTTTTTATTTATTAAAATCCTTGCAAGAAAATATAATAAAATACAAGTTGAAGAACTTAAAATAGCAAGACCAATTTTAGCAGCAAGATAGTTATGTCCGAAAAACTTGTAAATCAATGCTAAAAAAATTGGAAACCCTGGGCTTCTCCAGGCATAAAATTTATCTCTATCAGGAAAATATGGATTTTCAACCCAGTATCCTTTACCAGATGCAATCTTCCATCCGAGTTCATCCCACCAATCACCCCAGACATCAACTGAATTATCAAGAGTTAGAATAAATCCAATCCTTATAATTAAACTCACAAAAAAAATAATTATTAAAAATTTCTTCTCGTTTGCATTCATAATCATAAATTTATTATAATACAAATTGAAAAATACTTAAATTTAAAAGGAGGTAAAAAATGGGGCAAAATTTCAATTTTAGTTTTTCAGAACATTTACTTTTAGAAATTGGAAATATAAATTTTTATCAATTACATTTTGACGCAGAATCAATTTTAAAAGCATATGAAAAATTAAAAGAAATAGCAGAAGAACTACAAGTTCCATCACCCATTCCCAGAATGGCTGGATTTGCTTATCCACATATTGCTTCTCTTGGAGCAAAAATTGAATTTCCTTTAGATGGAGAACCAAAACCATTTCCAATAATAAAAAATCCTGAAGATATTGATAACTTGAAAGAACCAGAAGATTATTTAAGTACACCTATAATACAGAAAAAATTGAAAACTCTTGCAGAATTAAAAAAACTTGTTCCAGAAACACCAAATACAATTGGACATCTTTATGAAGGACCTATAACAACTGCTGTTTTAATTATGGGACAGGAATTTTTTATACTTGTTTATGATAATCCAGAAAAGGCACATAAATTACTCAAATTTTGTGTAAAAAGTGCTTTAAACTATGCAAAAGCAATATTAAATCATTTTGGAAAAGAAATGGAAGAGGGACCTAAGGGAATACCAGACGATTTTGCAGGAATTTTACCACCAAAACTATTTCCTGAATTTGTTTTACCATACTGGAATGAAATCTATGAAGGACTTAAAGCAACAGAAAGATCTTTACACAGTGAACTATTAAGAGAAGAACATTTAAAATTTTTGAAAGATGTTAAAATTGAAGTTTTTGACCCTTCAACAGACCAATATTTAAATGAAGAAATTTTATCAAAAAGTTGTCCTTGTAAATTTACATTAAGAATAAAATCCTGGGAAATTTTTAATTTAAATGAGGATGAACTTGAAAAACTATATATTAAATTAGCAAGTTATAAACCATTATCAATAAATTTTTCACTTGATAGATTGATTGATCTACCTAAAATAAAAAGATTACTTAGAATTGCAAGAGAATATGAAAAAGATATTTAAAGGTGAGAAATTTAAAGAATATATTTTGAATTTTTTATCGGTTGTTTATTTTTTTATCATTTCTTTTCCACATAACCCTACCTATAATTCAATGTTTATTGATAGTGGAATTTATGCTTATATAGGTCAACAAATAAATAAGGGGAAAATTTTGTATAAAGAAATTTGGGATTATAAATTTCCTGCTATATACTACATTTATGCATTCCTTTTTAAAATTTTTCCTGACTCAAGATGGACACTCTATTTTACTGATATTTTTACAAATATATTTATGTTAATATTAATTTATCTGACTTTAAAAATTTTTAAAAGAGAAAATTATTTCTGGATAATATCTATCTTATTTACTTCAACTTACAGAATATATGCTTGCTTTAGTGGTGGAAATTTAACGGAACATTTCTTTTTGTTTTTTTCATTTGTAACTTTATATATCTTATTTAAAAAACCTTCAAAAACAGGCGATTTTATTTTAGGGAATTGTTTTGTTTGGTTGTCTATGCTTAAACAACCGTATATTTTAATTGTTTTGGTCATTTTTTTATTTTTTAAAAAAAGAATTTTGGAAGGCGAAAGAAAATTTTTTCTTTATGGATTTTTAACTTCTTTTTTATTTTTCATTTCCATATTCATAAAAGGTGCTCCACAATCCTTTTTTGATACAATAATTTTCCCTTTTTATTTAACAAAAATGAATAAACTTATTCCAAAAATGGATTTACTGAGTTTCCTTTACAATATTAATTATAGATTTCGTATCTTCCTATTTACTGGTCCTGGAAAGCAAATTTTATTGTTTATTCCCTTTGTATTATTAGTAAAAGACCAGTTAAAATTTCTATTTCTATTTTTATTCTTATCTTTAATTTTCATCTACTTTACAACATTTGCTTTATATACCCATTACATTCTTTTATTAAATCTTTTAATTTTCATCGGTAGTATAGTTTTTACGAAAAATTATTCTAAAAAAATTATTTTAACCTTTACCATATTTTGTATATTATTTACCTCTCCATTAATTAAAAGAAGATTTATTCATTCCTATAAGGCATTTTATAAATTTTTTATTTTGAAAAACAAAAGAATAGTTGTTAATCCACTCGTATTTACTGTGGTTAAATATGTAAAACCAGGAGAAACCATTTTTATTTCTTCTTCGTATGGAGAAATTTATTTTATGACAAAAACAGAAAGTCCATGGAGATTCTTGGGATTTACACAGGGTTTTGATAAAGTCCCTAAGTATAAAAAAGAACTTGAAAAACTTATCAGGGAAAGACCACCTGATTATTTTTATCTTAATATACCAATTAAAGATTTTGAAGAGATTTTTAAAATTAAAGCAAATGACTATCAACTTATACCCTTAGAAAATAATTTTTTTAAATTTAATATTTTAAATGATTAATCATATTCCCCAAATTCTTTACCTGCTTGATACATTGTTTCAAAATGAATAACAGGTGTTTGAGGTGCACAATTGTTCCCATCATGGAGTATAAATTTTTTACCTTTCATAACACCTGAATCACACAGTTTTTTCACTTCTTCTCTAATTTTTTCTGGAGGTCCATTTTTCAAAAGCATAGGCGAAATATTTCCAATTAAAAGGGCATCTTCACCGAGTTCCTGTCTTGCCTTCCCTAAATCAACAGGAAATCCTAAATCAAATGTTTTTATATTCAATTCATCTTTTAACAATTTTAAATGTCTTTGAACTTTTCCACATAAATGAATACTATTTGGTCCACCTTTTGAAAACTCATTTAGTAATCTAATATGATATTTCATTACAAATTTTTTATACATATCAGTTGAAATTAATTCAATACTATCATCAGCAAATCCCCAACTTTGTTGAGGATAAGAAATACCTTGAAATTCATATACTTTTTTTATTCTTCTAATCGTTTCTTCTGTTATAAAAGAGAGTAAATCATCAACATATTGAGGATCTTGGTAAAAATCAATCATCAATTCATTTGCTCCCCTTAAATTACAGGCAATAGTTAATGGTCCATCTGTTCCTCCTCCAAAAATTGTTGTTTTGCCAACAGGTATATTTTCAAAATCATATTTTTTTCTTTTTTCTTCAAGATAATAATAATGTTCCAGAGTAATTTTATAGACAGGATTTTCAAAAACATCTGGTAAATTAATTCTATATAACTTTTTTTTATCCTCTTTCAAAATAGGTAATACAAAAGGCATATCATTTTCTGGATAAACAACAGGACATCCAAAATACATTGCTTCATCACAGTTTTGATAGCCGATATAGATTCCATTCCATTCCTTTTCAGGGTATCCCATAGGAGCATCTTGTAGAACATTAAATCTCACCCATTTCTGAAAATTTAATTCAACTTCCCATCTTACATCTGGATTTTCAAAAAAGTCCTTCCATGTATATTTCCATCTATTTAACTCAGGGTTTAAAATAATCATTCTTGAATTCATAGAAAAAGTAATAGGTACACGGCTGTGGTTTCCATTTTTAAATTCATTCCAAAGTTTTTCTACTTCCTCATTATGTCTTTCAAAATCTATCTTTTTATTAAGTATATATTTTAACATTTATTCCCTTTCCTAAAAGTTTTATATATAAATTCTGATAATTTTCAACCATATTTTTAAGAGAGAATGTTTTTTTTGCAAAATTATATCCTTTTTCTCCCATAATTTTACATTTTTCATCATTTTTAAGCAAAAATAAAATTTTCTCTTTTATCTCTTCTTCATCATCAGGATCAACTAAAAATCCATTTTCTCCATCTTTAATTATTTCTTTTCCTCCTCCAATTTTTGTGCATATAACAGGTTTTTTACAAGTCATTCCTTCAATTATTAAATTTGGCATGCCTTCCCATAAAGAAATAAGAACGACTGTATCTGATATTTTTATTAATTCTGGTAAATCATTTCTATATCCAGTAAAAATAACAGAATCTTTGATATTTAAATTTTCTGCCAATTTTTTTAATCTTTCTTTCTCCTCACCCTCCCCTACTATAAGAAATTTTACATTTTCAAAGTCCCCTTTTATCTTTTTTGCAACAAATAAAAATCTTTTAAGGTTTTTTTCAAATGATAACCTTCCACCTGTAAGAATAATTTTTTCATTTTTAATTCCAAATTCTTCTTTAAGTTTCACGCTCTCCTTAATCTTTTCATATTTTTCAATTTCTATTCCATTATAGATAACTTCAAATTTCCTATTCTTACCATCAATTCTTTTAATATAAATATTTTTCACTTCTTCTGAATTGCAAATTATCTTTTTAGTAAATTTAAGCAAAAATCTATCAATTAAATTGTGATACCATTTTTTCCAAAGGTCTGCACTTCTTTCTGAAGCAATAATAACTGGGATTTTACAAATAATTCCTGCTAATCTACCCCATGTATTTGAAGTAAACATAAAAGTATGCAAAATATCTGGTTTTTCTTTTTTTATTATTCTTATAAGACCCAATAAAATCGCTAAATCAAACTTAAATCTCTTCTTCAAAAGATAAAGATTTGTAATTTCTTCAAAGTCCTTTCTCATTCTTCCATCTCTTAAAGCAATTAAAAAAGGTTTAAATCTTTCTTTATCTAAGTTTTTTATCAATAAATAGAGTTGTTTTTCTGCCCCTCCAACTTCAAGAGTTCCAATTATATAACAGATTTTAATTTTCTCTGATAGATGAGATTCTATTCTGTCCTGCCCAGTTATACCATTTTTCTTTATCATATCCAAAATCAATCCCTGTTATTTTTCTTAATGAATCTCTTACAATTTTTCTCAATTCATAATTTTCACTTTTCAGTAAATTGATTAAAGAATAAATTGCTCTTTTATCTCTCATTTCGCCAAGAGCATACGCAGAATATTCCCTTACAAGTAAATGGTATCTATCATTTAAATTTGATATAAGTGATATTGTCGCTCTTTGGTCTTTAAAAACAGCCAGTGCCTTTATTGCTTCAAGTTTTACTTCTATTTGTTTATCATAAAGATTACTTAAAATAATTTCAAAAAATCTGGGATCCTTAAATTCACTTGCTGCTTTTATCCCTGTTACTTTAACCATCCAGTTTGAATCATTAATTAATTCAATTAAATGAGGAATGGTAGAATTGTTTTTAATTTTTCTAAAGGTTTCAGCAAGTTCTTTTCTTACAAATTCATTTTTATCTTTTACAAGTGGAATTAATTTTTCTATATCAACACTTTCCTTAATTTCACCTATTGCCCATAAAGTATATTTTCTTATTTCCCAGTTTTTGTCATTTAAAAGTTCATATAAAAAAGGAATTGCTTTACTATTTTTCGTTTTTCCAAATCCAGATATAATCTTTATTTTCAAATTATTATCCGTTGTTTTAAAATAATCAATCAGAAAATCAGTTTCATTTTTATTCAAAGATAAAATCTCAATTGCTTTTTCTTTTAAATCATAATCTTTCTCATTAGCAATTTTTTCAAGAAATATCATTGCGTTTTCATCATTAATTTCTCTAAAAATTTCAATTATTTTAATTTTTAAACTTTTTGGTGTTTTTTCATCATTAAATTTTTCAAAAATATAGGGTAATGCCGAAGAACCAATTTTTATAAGTGTCTTTTTTGCTTCATCTGAAGGAGATGTTTTTCCAAGGACTTTATCTATAACAACTCTTTCATCATCCAGAATATTTAAAAGATAGGGAACAGTTTCTTTAATGTCATATTTTAGGTTTCTAATTTTATAAGCAGCATAAACTCTTTTTAAAACATTGTCTGAATTTAAATTTTCAATTTCTATCTTCAATTCTTTTGGCATTTCTTGAGAGAAAAGTAGCGATACACTGATAAAAAGAAATAAAAATAATTTTTTCATATTACCTCCTATTTTTAATTGATTTTATAAATCTGTCTCCATAGTTCAAAAATTAAAATCAAATATAACCTTGCAGAATGGTCTAATTTTCCTTCCATATGTTCTTTAAAAACAATTTCAAGACTTTTATAATTAAATAGTCCTGTTCTTTTAAAACCTTCACTTAAAATAATCTCTTTTAAATAATTTTTAAGATGGTCTCTAAACCATTTTCCAAGAGGAACTCCAAAACCCATCTTTTTTCTACTTAAAATTTCTTCTGGTAAAAACCCTTTAAGTTTTTCTTTTAATATATATTTACTTATTTTTCCCTTAAGTTTTAAATTAGATGGAAAAGAGGAAATCAATTCAATAAATTCTGTATCTAAAAATGGACTTCTTCCTTCAATAGAATTTGCCATACATGCGATATCCATTTTTACAAGTAGGACTTCTGGAAGATATAAATTAAAATCGCAAAAAATCATTTTTTCAAGTAAATCAATATCTTTTGCTTTTTCCCATAAGTCTTCAGTAATTTCAAATGAATTATAATTTTTCAAGGTTTCTTTAAATACTTTACTATATAATCTCTCTTTCCATTCAGGAGAAAAAGAAGTAAGTCGTCTTGAATATGCATAACAAAAGCCATTATCATCTGTTTCTTGTAGCCACTTTAGAACACGAACTGAAAAAGTATATGGTTTTTTATTATAAAGATTTTCAATTAATCTTTTTGTTTTTTTATTCAAAATACCTGTCTTTTTTGAAATTTTTAATAATCTTTCAAGTAATTTTGTCTGATAATATCTGGGATAACCTGCAAAATTTTCATCTCCACCATCTCCATTTAATGCTACTTTAACATATTTACTTGTTTGTTGCGCTACATAATATGTTGGTATCATAGAAGAATCGCCAAATGGTTCATTATAATACCATACAAGTTTTGGCAGAATTTCTATAATATCTGGTTTTATAACAAATTCATAATGTTCTGTTTTAAATCTTTCTACTACAATTCTTGCATATTTTAATTCTGTAAAACTTTCAACATCAAATCCTATAGAAAATGTTTTTACTGGATGATTCAACAAATTACTCATAATTCCAACAATAGTTGAAGAATCAATACCACCTGACAAAAAAGCACCAAATGGAACATCTGATATCAATCTTATTTTTGTTGACTCTTTCAATTTTTCCCATAAAATTTCTTTATAGTCATTCTCATTTTTAAAATATATCTTTTTTGTAAAATCAATTTCCCAGTATCTTTCAATTCTTATATTTCCATTCTTCCATATTAGAAAATGTGCAGGTGGCAGTTTTCTTATATTTTTAAATATTGTTTTTGGAGATGGTATTGCTTGAAAAGTAAAAAAATTATCTAATGCTTGAAAATCAATATCTTTATCAATTTCTGAAATTTGTAATAAACTTTTTAACTCAGATGCAAAATAAAAATTTCCATTTTTTATTGCATAAACAAGAGGTTTTTTTCCAATTTTATCCCTTGCAATAAACAATCTTTTATTTTTTCTATCCCATATTGCAAAAGTAAACATTCCTCTCAAATAATTTAAACAATCTTCTTTTTTTTCTTCATAAAGATGAATAATAACTTCATTATCTGATTTTGTATTAAAAATATGACCCCTTTTTTCAAGTTCTTCTCTTAATTCAATGAAGTTATATATCTCGCCATTACAAATTAAAACTAAATTTTTATCTTCATTAAATAATGGTTGCCTTCCAGTTTTAAGGTCAATTATACTCAATCTTTTATGTGCCAGGCCAATATTTTCTTCTAAAAAATATCCTTCTTCATCAGGCCCTCTATAAATCATAACTTCAGCCATCTTTTTCAACTCTTCATGATTTACTTTCTCCCTTTCTTTTATAATCCCAACTATTGCGCACATTTTAATAAATTTACAAATTGAAAATTAATCTTTTAAATTCGCTCTTTAAAAATTCAAAATTTCTCTTTATATAATATTGTCTTACATCTTTCTCAACAATAGAACCCAATTTGACTTTATAATCATTCAAACTTAAATTTTCAATCTTTTTCAAAAATTTTTTCCCTTTTGTTTTTTCAATCTTCAATTCAACCCCTTTTCTTAAAAGAAACTCAATATCAAAACAATCTCTTATTTCTCCTCTCTTTAAAAAACTTTCTATTTTAAATTTCAACATATCATTAAGTGATAAACTATTAACAAGGACTTGGATGTTGGAATATGGAGAAAATGCGATTGTCTTTTCATATTTGATTTTTTTAATATCTTTTCTTATTTCAATTTTTAAAACTTTTGGATAATTTTTTGATGAAATTTCAAAGAGAATAGTAAAAAATTTGTTTGCAGAATCCTTTATTGTATATTTTTTTTCAAGATATTTTTTAAGTTTATCGAAAAATTCAGAGATATTTATTCTTTTTATCAACCAAAAATCAAGGTCAACTGAATATCTATTTAATCCATAACATAATCTTAACATAGTCCCACCTAAAAAAACTAATTTATCAAGGAATTTTCCCTTTTTTAAATATTCCAAAACTTCTATTTCAAATTTTTCCAACTTTATCAAATCTTCCATATTTTATAAAATGCTTTTTTTGTTTTTTCTGGATAAATTTCTAAAAATTTTTCAATCTTATTTTTTTCCAACTTACTTTTATCTATTGAGGATATATCAAATTTATACTTACCCAGAGAATAATAATATATGCAATCAATAAATGCTTTCTCTTTTTCAGCAATAAAAAAATCATCCTTTTTAATAAAGCCAAAGAAAAATACAGAAGAAATTTTAGAAAAATGAAATTCATCTTCATCCACTATATAAATTTTTTTTCTATTTGTAGTTATACTTTCATAAAAGTTTCTCTGTATCTGCGTTGTTACTTCATAATAAGAAAGAGCGGTCATTAAAGAGATATAAGAAGGCACTGAAAGTATATTTGCTATTTTAAATTTTTCCTCTATTTTTAAATTCTGCCATTTTTCCTCTAAAATATAAAAATCTTTTTTCAATCTCATAAATAACCCACTTTTTGCATACCTATAGCATAAAACTTTTGCCGAATCAATTTTTATTCTAAGTAGATCAGATACCTCTTTTGGTGTAAAATAAATTCTTTTTTTTAATTTCTTTAGTTTTACATATTTCATTTTTACTTAAAATACAAAAAATTAACACTTTTGTTTATTATATATCTTTTGAATTTGATTTCAAAATTTTATTTAATCTCAATTATACTCAATCTTTTATGTGCTAGGCCAATATTTTCTTCTAAAAAATATCCTTCTTCGTCAGGACCTCTATAACTCATAACATCAGCCATCTTTTTCAGTCCTTCAAAATTTACCTTTTCACTTTTTTTTATTATTCCGACTATTGCACACATTTTAAAAATTCAAAATTTCTTTATAATCATTTAAACTTAAATTTTTAATCTTTTACTATATTTAAACCATAACATAATCTTAACATAGTCCCGCTTAAAAAAATCAGGTTATCAAGAAATTTATATTATTTGGTGTAAAATAAACTTTCCTTTTTAAATCTTTTAGTTTTATATATTTCATTTTCACTTAAAATACAAAAATTAACATTTTATTTAATTATATGTCTTTTCAAACCGGTTTCAAAATTTTATTGTATAATTTTAAATATCTTTCTATAATTACCTCAAAAGAGTAATCTCGTTCAATTTTTTTTCTATTTATTTCTCCAATTTTCTTTATCTTTTCTTCATTTTTTAATAAATCCTCAATCGCATTTTTAATTTGATATATATTGCCTGGTTCTATAAGATAACCATTTATTCCATCTTCAACTATATCAATATTCCCACCAACTTTTGAGACAACAACAGGCAATCCACATGCCATTGCTTCAAGCAAAACTATTGGTAGCCCTTCACCCAAAGAAGGTAAAACAAAAAGATCGCTGATTTGCAAATAGGGAATAATATTTTCTTTTTTACCTAAAAATAAAACAGAATCAGAAATCCTTAATTCTAATGTCAATTTTTCAAGTTTATTTTTTAAATCACCTTCTCCTAAAATTATTAGTAGTTTTTCTTTTATCTCTAATTCTCTGAAACTTCTTATTAAATATTCAACTCCTTTTTGTTCTGTTAATCTCCCTGCATAAATAATAATTTTTTCTCCCTTATAACCAAATTTCGTTTTCAAAATTTCTTTTTGTTCAGAAGGTTTAAATTTGTTTACATCAACAGCATTTGGAATTAAAAAAAGTTTTTCTTTTTTAAAATTATAAGATTCAAGTTCTCTTTTCATTTCATTACTTAAAACAATAATTCCATCTGCCTTTTTAAAGACATTTAAAAAAATTTTATAAAAAGGGAGTTTCTTAATCGCTTCTATATCTCCAAATTTTCCTGAACATTCATCTCTACAAAAAACTCTCTTTCTTAATAATTTTCCAATTAAAATGGATATAAAAGAACTATGTTTTAAAAAGAAAGATTGTATAACATCAAATTCTTTATAATGGAAAATTAAATAAAAAGAAACATCAATATAATATATAATTGTTCCTAAAAATCTGATTTTCGGCACAAAAAACTGGACTATTTTAACATCTTTTAAAACATATTTATTTTTTTTAAAAAAATTTTTTCTTGTTGTCAATACAATTACATCATTCCCTTTTAATTTTAAAAATCTGACAAAATCTCTTGCAAAATTCTCAGCACCACCAATTGAAAAGAAATCTCTTATAATTACCAATATTTTCATTTATAAATTTTTTAATTTTAAAAAAAATGACTTTATACTAAAATAGATGTTCTTTCTTACAAGCATAAATCTTATTAAAAAAATCAAATTATTTTTAGAGAAAAATATTGAAGGATTGTAAATTATTGCTTTTGAATAATTTTTAAAACTCTCTTTTTTGTCTTCATATATCTTATAGATTGAAAACTTCAAATAACAGAAAGATTTTGCCTTTTTAATTAACTTTCTACTTAAATTTAAACTTAATTCTTTATTTAAAAGTTTCAAAATTTCATCAAATCCAGAATTACAATTTTTTTTAGTTTGATAGGAAAACATCGCTGAGTAAATTCCAATATTTTTTAAAAAAAAATTTGTTAATCCAAAATATTTATATTGAACCTTTAAAGTATCTATAAAAATGAAAGGGTTCTTACTTGAACTTCTTGCATCTTCTCTTTTTCTAAAAATGGCAAGTGTATAGGGTATATATTTAAATTTAATTTGATTTTTAAGGCACCTAATCCAGAACTCATAGTCATTTGCAAATTTTAAATCTTCATCAAACAAACCTACATTTTTAAATACTCCTTTTCTTAAAAATGCTTCTGGCTGTATAATTGCATTTTCATAAATAAAATCTTTTATATTCAAATTCGGTTTGCCTTTTTTTAAAATAATATAATTCCCTTCTTCATCAATAAATTTTATATCTCCATAAACTATATCTATTTCGCTATTTCTTTGAAAAGTTGTCCATACTTGATTTAAAGCACCTTCAGGGTAGATATCATCTGAATTTATTATTCCTATAATTGAACCCATTACCATTTTTAATCCTTTATTCAGTGCATTTGTTGGTCCCTGGTCCTTTTCTGAAATATATTTGAATTCAATTCCTTTACATTTAATTTCAATTTTTTTATTTTCAATCAATTCTTTATATTTCTGAAGTATTTCAAGAGTATTATCTGTAGAACCACCATCAACTATTAAATATTCAAGAAAAAAATCGCCTTCCTGAAATATAACACTCTTTATTGTTTCTTCTATATATCTTCCTTGATTATAGGAAACAGTAATGATTGAAAAGATTTGTTTATTCTCCATAATTTTTTATATACCAGAGATAGGTCTTTTTAAGTCCTTCGTATATTGTAATTTTTGGTTTCCAGCCAAGATTTTTTATTTTTTCAATATCAAGTATTCTTATAGGTGCTCCTTCTGGCATATTTTCATTATATATAATTTTTCCCTGATAACCACTTATTTCTTTTAAATTTTCAACTATTTCTCTTATACTTACTCCTTCTCCTCTTCCAATATTAATAACTTCATCTCCATCATAATTTTCCATTAAAAATATACAGGCATTTGAAAAGTCATCAACATAAATAAAATCTCTTTTTGCAGTCCCTTTTCCCCATATTTCAACTTTATCAAGATTTCTTTTTATGGCTTGATGAAATTTTTTTATAAGAGATGGAATTACATGAGCACCTTCATCAAATTGTTTTTCTCCCTCTCCAAATACATTTCCTCCTATTACAGTTAAAAAATTTGTTTTATATTGATAGTTATATGACTGACACATTTTTAATCCAGATATTTTTGCAATTGCATAAGATTCATTTGTTGGTTCTATCTTTCCTGTTAAAAGATATTCTTCTTTCATTGGTTGAGGACAATTTACAGGATACATACAGGAACATCCAATATATAAAAGTTTTTTTACTTTGTAAATATATGAAAAATGGATAAGATTTAAATTAATTTGGGCATTTTCATAAATAAATTCACCCTTTCTTTCAATATTTGCTTTTATACCACCTGTCTTTCCAGCACATACAAATACATATTCAGGTTTCTCCTTCTTAAAAAAATATTCAACTTCTTTCTGGTATAAAAGATTAAGTTCTTCTTTTGTCTTTAATATAAGATTTTTATAACCTTTTTCTTTTAAAATTTTTGTTATAGATGAACCAATGAGCCCTGTATGTCCTGCAATATATATGGCTGAATTTTTATCCATATATTTTCAAAAAATTTTTAATCACTTCTTCAATATATTCAATATCCTTATCTGTTATTTCTTGATGAACTCCAATATGTATTCCATTATTTCCAATATATTCAGAAACAGGAAACTCGCCTTTTTTATAACCTAAAAATTTATACCCTGGTGTCTGTGTCGGAATTGAGGAAAAAAGGTCTCTTGTATCAATTCCATTTTCATTTAAAAAATTTACAAGTTGGTCTCTTTTAAATTTGCAACTTTCTTTAAGAATAAAAGGAAAAGCATGGGGTCCCAATTTTTCATCTTTATCTTCATCAATTGTATAAAAATAATCTTCAAACTCTTTAAAGATTTCTTTTAATTTAAAAAAATTTCTTCTTCTTTTTTCAATTATTTCTTCATAAATTTCAAGATTTCCAAGACCAATTGCTGCTTCAATCTCATTCATCTTAGAAGAAAAACCAACCCTTTCAAAAACAAATCTTATATCCCTTCCATATTTAAACCTTTTTTTACAATAATTTGAAGAAGTATTTAAAACACAAACTTCACATTTGCATGCCCTTCCATGTGCTCTTAAAGACCTCAATATTTCAGCATAATCTTTATTGTCAGTTATTACAATTCCGCCTTCAATAGTTGTTATTATATGTGCAACATAAGTGCTGAAACATCCCATATCTCCAAAAGTTCCAACATATCTATCTCTATATTTTGCTCCATGTGCTTCTGCTGCATCTTCAATTAAAAATAAATTATATCTTTTAGCAATCTTTAAAATTTTGTCAATCTTTGCAGGTTTCCCCATCAAATGGACAACTAAAATTGCTTTTGTTTTTTCTGTTATTTTCTCTTCTATTTTTTCAGGATTTATATTTAATGTTTTTAGTTCAACATCTACAAAAACAGGTTTAAATCCAGCCATTAAAACTGCATTGGCAGTTCCAATAAAAGTTAAAGAAGGTAGAATTACTTCATCACCCCTTTTTGCTCCATAATCATACATAACAGATAAAGCAAGAGCAACTGCATCAGTCCCACTACTTACAGAAACAGCATATTTACTTCCAATAAGTTCAGCAAATTTTTCTTCAAATTCTTTAACATATTTCCCTTGAGAAACTCTATTTGTTTGAAGAATCTCATCTATCAATTTTTTTGCTTTTTCAGTTATTACAATTGTTCCAAATGGGATTTTCCTTTTATTCATAATATTTTCTCTGAATTCTTATTTTCAGCATATCTTTTATGTGTTCAACTACTTTTTTTCCAAATTTTTTCTCTATCATATCAAGATATTCAAGGTCGCTATAATATTCAATAAATGCTCTGTCTCTGAATCTTAAAACTTCACCTGGTTTTAAATATTTTGTTGGTAATGGATATGTATCCTCAGAAAGTTGGGCAAAACCAGACCAATCATCAGGCAATTTTATTCCATTTTTAATAGCCCAATCATAAAGATAAGAACCAGGATAAGCCATTGCAACATAAAAATTTACATATTCACATTTTAATTTTTTAGCAAGATTTAATGTCTCTTTCATTGTCTCATAATCATCATCAGGAAGCCCAAAGATAAAATTACCAAGAACATATATCCCTGCTTTCTTTGTCATTTCAATCACTTTTTCTATTTTTTCTTGCTGAATTTTTTTCAAGACCCCTTTTCTTACTTTTTCACTTGCTGATTCAATACCATAACATAACCAGTTAAATCCAGCTTTCTTTAATTTTTTTAATATATCCTGGTCAACTGTATCTATCCTCGCATAAGCCCATATATTGAGTTTATAATCTCTTTCTATTAGATAATCACATATTTTGTTAACTCTTTCTTTATTTAAAACAAAAAGTTCATCTGCTATCTTTAGATTTTTAATATTATATTTTTTTACAAGTTCGTCTATTTCTTCAATTACTTTTTCAGGTGATTTATATCTTATCCCAGGTTTGTTATTATAAAGTGCCTTGATGTTACAGTAGGAACAGTTATATGGGCAACCAAAACTTGTATATATAACAGCATAATTTCCTCTTTCTTCAATATTTTCAAAGCAATGCCAGTTATGTGCTCTGTATTTATCCATAGGAAGTAAATCCCAAGCAGG
>JAMWCJ010000102.1 GCA_023818645.1 Candidatus Omnitrophota bacterium
TAAAGAAGAGTTAATAAATCTTGGTGAAAGAAATATGGGTTTTAATTTGATTCTTGCAAACAATTTAAGATATCCAAAAAATATCTCAAATGGAGAATTTATTTTAAAAGGTGGAGCAGATTTTATGGAAGCATGTACTATGGGAGGTGGACATCAAATGGATTTAAGATTAGAATGTGATTGGTCAGACCCGTATGTAATAAGAGGAGGGACAGGAAGAGTTGTTTGGCAAGCAATATTAAATCAAACATTACCAAACTGTTTAGGGGTCCATTTTTATGATGAACCAGGATTAACCTGGTGGAAAGATATCAAGACAGGGAAAATGACCCCTCATAATATACCAAATCAAATGAAAGTTTTTGAAAATAGTTTTAATTATCAACTTCCACATTTTACAGAAGTTTCTTTAGATGATAAAGAAAAAGTAGAATTATGGAAAAAATGGGGGAGATGGAAACTTTCCTTTTTAGATTCTGCCTGGAAACATGCTAAATATGGAGTAAGTTATGTAAATCAAGATTTTATATCCTGTAATCAAAGTGTTTATGGTTGGTATGCTTATGCAGACGGATATTACTTTAATGTTGTGAAAAGTTTACCTGTTATATTAGGTCATGGTGGTTATGATGATTTACCTGGAAGTTATTTATCTCCATTATTTTATCTTGATATGGGGATAATAAGGGATGGCAGAAATAAACCTATCTGGTATTTACCGATCTGGTATTATCCTATGCCTTCAGAAGCATTTAGATGTGAAATGAATTTGTGTTTTGCAAGAGGGATTCAAGGACTTGCTGTTTCTCCTCCTTTTGAAATGTTTAAACCTGATAGGGATAAAAACATATCAACAGTTGTAGTTGGATTTAATAAAACTGCTGAAAAATTTGGTACTATTTTTACAACTTCTAAAAAACCAAAAATTCCAAAAGTTGCTTTTCTTTATTCAATTTCGCAATGTCTTGATGCTCAAATAAGAAGTAATATGGAGGATAATTATACTGGAAACGGACATATAGACAAATTGCGTTTACTTTATATTGCTTTGAAAATGGCTCATATTCAGGCAGAACCGATTGTTGAAGAAGATATAATAGATGGAACAATTTTTTCAAATTATAAAGTATTGATTTTAACAGGTATAGATTATCTTGAAGAAAATGTGATTGAAATTCTTGAAAAATATATATCATCTGGAGGAATAGTTTTTATAACTGATGATTGTAAAGTAAAAATAAAAGGAGCAGAAAAATTAGGTATTCCTATTTCAACGAAAGTTTTTGAAAAAGCAAGTCAATTATGGAAAGAACAAAAAACAAATGAAGCGATGCTAACTTTATCGGCTGGTTCTTTAATGAAAGAAGCAGAGCCAATCATGAAAATATTAAAAACGAATTTAGAAAAAGTTAAAGTTTTCTCTGAAATTGATTGTAATTCTCCTAATATATTCGTTTTTACTCACAACTTTGGAGATATAAATTACATTTTTTTAGTAAATGTTTCTTATGATTTTTCTAAAAGTCATCGTCTTGCATTGAGAAATGAAAGTGGTGAAATAAAGGTAAAAGATACAGAAAATTTTAAAATTTATAATTTATTTACAAATAAAGAGGTAGAAGTTAAAGAAGAAAAAGGATATAAGAAATGGGAAGAAGAATTTGGTCCTGGGCATATGAAAATATATGCAATTTTAAAAAATCCGATAGATAAGATAATTATTTATGATCCGGAACTTGAAATAAATTATACTAAACAACCGCCAATCATTTTAAATATCCTGTCATCTGTAATTAATGTTAAAGGTGAGTTGATAAATTCACCTATCCCTTTAAAAATAAAGGTTATAGACCCTACTGGTTATATAAGATATCAACTTTATAGATCTACAGAAAATGGGAATATAAATCTTGCTTTACCAATTGGAATAAATGAACCAGAAGGGAAATGGAAAATTATTATTGAAGAATTAATTACAGGAAGAGTTTCTGAAAAAGAATTTGAATATACAGGGATTCAGACATCTCCTACAGTTATAGGAAGAATTGAAAGAGCAATAATTTTTGAAAAAGATAAAGAAAAAATTTATAGATTTGTAAGGAATCATAGACAATTAACAATAATCAAAGGGGAGAGTAATTATAGTAATTATGCTGCTGAAAGATTGAAAAATATTTTATCTGTTTGGGATATAAATTGTTCAATAGTCAATTCTGATGAAGTAAAAGTGAGAACCCTAACCGAGGAAGAAGTAAAAACATGGGTTGGGTTGGTTTACGCTGGAAGTGGTCAAATAAAGCAGGAGGATTCAAATAATCCAATTTATGTTGGTTTTGATATAAAAACAGGTGTTACAATTCTTATAGGAAATCCAGAAGATAATAAATTAATTAAGTTTTTGTTAGATTATGGTTTTTTACCTTTTCAACCTGATAAAAATTTACAGGGTAAGTCAAGAGGAATGATAAGTTGGCAATATTATGGAGTCGGATTTGAGAGAGAAAGTGTATGTTTGATCGCTTATGATAAAGAGGGAATGGATGAAACTATTGGGACTTTCTATGAAATTGTTCATGGTATTGAACCATTAATTCCTTATACATATTCATTAAAAAACACAATAAAAACTGCTGAAATTAATCCTTTTATTATTTCAAAACCTCTAATAAAATGGAAAATTTTTCTTCTTGATATGCCTGTATTAATAAATATAAACAAAAATATTGAAGTAGTCACATATAATTCTTCTTTAATTACTTTGGATAAAAAAGGAAATATCCTTTCTTCCAAGACAGTCAATGAAATTTTATCAAAAGAAGAAAAGGTATTTGAAATTGATAAAAAACTACTTTTGAAAGGAAAATTATTAAAGTTTTATAAAAATAAAGATAATATAGAAATTTTTGTTTATTGGGGTGGTCTATTTCAGATTATTAATGGCGAAAAAAAATACACATTTGATTTAGGAGAGGAAATAAGTTGTTCTGAAATTGAAGATAAAAATATTATTTTAGGGCTTACAAATGGATTTTTAATTAATATTGAAATTGAATAATACAAAAAGAAAACAATTAAATTAAAAAAACTTGACAAAAAAAAATTTATTGCAGTATAATTAAAGAAAAAAGGAGGTGATAAAAAATGAAAAAGAAAGGTTTTACACTTATAGAACTTCTTGTAGTAATTGCTATCATTGCGATTCTTGCTGCTATGCTTTTACCTGCATTAGCAAGAGCAAGAGATCAAGCAAGAAGGGCTGTATGTATGAATAATTTAAAACAGATTGGATTACTTTTACATATGTACGCTAATGACTATGATGGTTGGTTTCCTTCAAATATTGATTCAGAAAGTTATTCAACAAGTACTACAAGTTATACAGTTTCTGGTTATGTTGTAATGAGAGTCGATAAGAATGGTAATTATCCAAATGTAAGTTTAAGTTTACAACTTTTAACAGGTCAATATGATTTAGACCCTGCTAATACTGATTTTGAAGGTCCTCAATATACAAAAAATTATGGTCTATTTATTTGCCCATCTTCTCAAGGAAGTCCTTCTAAGGATGGACATCTATTCTGGAATAAACCTGGTATGGGAACAGCATATGCATATTATGCGACATGTCCAAAAAGTTCACTAACATATACTTATGTCGTTGGTCTGACAAATAAAAGTAATTTGGTATCTGTTTTACTTTCAAGAAATAATCCTTCAATTTCTGTAAAATCACCATCAGATGTTGCTATTATGAGTGATATTTTTGGAGTGTCTGACAAACCTCCTTCTCAGAGTAGAATGTGGGCTTTTCCAGTAGGAGAGCGAGGATGGGCAAATTTATGGCATCGTAACCCCCATACTTTTTATGGTGCAAACTTTCTTTATTTAGATGGTAGGGCTGCTTTTGTTGCAAGTTATAAAAAGGGTACAAACTATTGGATTTCTGAAAGTGCTGCACCAAATTCTATCGGAAGAACAGGTCCAGATGATGCTAAATATACTTTAAGAGGTGGTGATAATCAGATTGGATGGACTGATTCAAGTTATTAAAAATAAGGAGGTGATAAAAAATGAAAAAGAAAGGTTTTACACTTATAGAACTTCTTGTTGTAGTGGCCATCATTGCGATTCTTGCTGCTATGCTTCTTCCTGCTCTTGAAAAAGCAAGAGAACAAGCAAGAAAAGCAGTTTGTGCGAATAATTTGAAGCAGATAGGTCTTGCTATAAATTTATATGCTAATGATTTTGATGGAAATGCACCGCCTTTCTGTAATGATTATAGTTGTAGTGTATGGATAACTTTTAATCGTGTAATTTTTTACTGGGGAAGTGATTATGGAAATCCCCAATGGAATGGTCTATTAGGACTCGGATATCTCTACTATACAGGATATTATACTTCACCTATTCATCAATCAACTGGAAGAAAATATCCAAATGTTAAATTATGGCCAAAAGGAACATATATAAAAGACCATCATATGTTTTATTGTCCAAGTAATGATATAAGTCAATGGAGGAATCTTGGAATGGAATATCCTGATAGTGATACATCTTGGACAAGGGAACTAACATATATAACCTATTCATACAGAAATGTTTCAAGAGTTGTTGATTGGAATCATGTTCCTTCAACAAAACTCGAGGATAATGTTAAAAATAATATTGCTGCTGCTTGGGATAATGTAGGCCTTACTGGAAACTATGCTTATGGAGGTGCTCATCCTGATGGAGTAAATGTTTTATTTTTTGATGGTTCTGTCAGGTGGTGCAGTAAAAAAGGCACTAATCCAGCATGGTGGAATGCAAATCAATGTCAGGGAGATGCTTTTGTAAAATATATTGAAGATAAACTTTAAAAATCAAGGAGGTGATAAAAATGAAAAAGAAAGGTTTTACACTTATAGAATTACTTGTTGTAGTTGCCATTATCTCTATTCTTGCAGCAATGCTTCTACCTGCATTAAGTAAAGCAAGAGAGAGAGCAAGAAGGTCTGTCTGTATGAACAATATGAAACAGATAGGACTTGCATTAAAAATGTATGCTCTTGATTATGATGATTATTTACCATTTTGGACATGGATGTTTTGGTTTGCATATCCGAGAGATGAATTATCACTTCTTGGAATAAGGGGATATATAAAGGATACAAAAATATGGGTATGTCCCAGTCAAAGAGGCGATTTCCCATCACCAGA
>JAMWCJ010000022.1 GCA_023818645.1 Candidatus Omnitrophota bacterium
ATGGTTTTCCTGTTAATTTTGCAGGTATCATGTTTGAGATATCTGGAGCAACAGGAACAATATCCGGCTTTTTATTCCATATACAAGTTAACATTCTTTCCTTTGAACTCATTTCCAGAAAGCACTATTTGGTAGATAAAAATTTCATTTCATCACTTTGGTAAAGTATTTTGAGTATAAGTCCATAAAGTTGAATAATTATAAGTATTTTGTGTATGATAACCATCCGAAGTATTACATATAATATGCCGCTGGTCTGAAATCCATTTTACAGAACCATCAAAAAATAAAACATTAAAACCTTCTGGATAATAACCTGAAGAACGGTCTATATGATTTACATGATATTCCGGAGGATAAGAAGGTGAAAGATTATACCAATCTGCTGCCCAAATATAACCAAGTTGACTTGCTTTTGATAACTTCCCTTTACAAACGCTTCCCCAAACATTACTATGAGTATTCACAGAATATGCAGTCCAACAATAACCACCAGACCCTTTAACTTCAAACCTTTGATTGATATATAAAATTTTAATACTACTTTTCCCCCAACTTCCAGTAATAGAAGGGCAGATAAAAGCAGAAGGATTATCTATGTATTTACCTTTCCCATTTCTAACCTCAGTGGTACTTGTTCTATAATTTCCATCTTTTAAACCATAGCCCTGTAAAAGTCTACCCAGTGGGTAATACCCAGAACCCTGACCAGTATGCCACAACTTCGGTCCTTCCCACCAATAAACTTCATTTCTTGGAGGTAAAAAATCATCATAATCCTGTGCATACATATGAGTTGCAAGACCAATTTGTTTTAAATTGTTCATACATACCGCTTTTCTTGCCTGTTCTCTCGCTCTTGACAATGCTGGCATTAACATTGCTGCCAAAATAGCAATGATTGCTACTACAACAAGCAATTCTATTAGAGTAAATCCTTTCTTTTTCATTTTAATCACCTCCTTTTTTGTTTATTTGTTCAACAATATTATACATTATTTTTTATTTTTGTCAAGTGTTTTAATTTTTCAATAGTATCAATCAAAAAATCAATCGCTTTACTTACGCTTTCTATTAATACTTCTGAATAAAATTTAAAAGGAGGTAAAACTTCTGAAATTAAAGGACCATTATATTCAATTTCTGCCAATGCTTTACAAAATTCATACCAGTTTATATCTCCTTCAAATATGTTTACAAAACCATTTAAATTCCCAATATTTTTTTTAAAATCTTTCAAATGAATAACTTTAATTTTATCATTAAGTATTCTTATCCATTGTTCAGGAATACCTTGGTTGTAAAGACAATTGGCAACATCAAAATGGAATCCAACTGATTTACTTCCAATTTCTTCTATAAAATTTTTCATCTCTAATGGACTTAAAAGAAATTTGTTTGGAACATTTTCAATAGCAAGAATTATTCCTTTTTTTTCTGCTAATATTGCAAGTTCAGATATTATTTCTTGTGCCCTTTCATAAACTTCATTATAAGGAATAATTTCTACTTCTGAAGAAAGATATGAATTATCTACTACACCTGGAATTGTTAAAACAGTTTTTGCTTCAAGAAATTCTGCAATTTCAATTAACCTTTTCAAAACTTCTTTACCCTTTTTTCTTTTTTCTTTATCTTTACTTGATATCGGTGTTATCCATTGTTCCCTTGAATAAACAGATGCAACTTTTATATTATTCTTATCTATAGTCCTTTTAATCTCTTTCAATATTTTAAATTCACAATTAATAAAAAGGTTTTTATCTCCATCAAAGTTTATTTCTATCCCTTGATAATTATAATATTTTGCTTTTTTTATACATTGTTGCCAACTTAAACTATCAGAAAAACATCTTAAACTAATCGCTTTTATCATCTTCAATCAATTCTTTTAAATAAACTTTTCTTCCTTCTTTAGCACTTAATCTAATAGCAGTTGCTAATTTTAAAGGAATAAAACCATCTATTATATTAGGAGAAACTTCTTTTTCGCCTTTTATTTCTTTTATAAAATCATTCATAATTTCATCATCAGGAATATCCATCTTAAATGGTCCTATTATTTCATCTGGTTTTCTTAGACCTGGTTTACTATATATTTTTATAATAGAGTTTTCATTCCACTCATATTCTAATGTTAATTTTTCACCCTCAATTCTTCCTATCATATCATTTCTATTTGAAACTTCACTAAAATGTAAACCTGCTAAAGCACCATTTTCGTATTCAATTGTCGCAAAGATCTCATTTTCACTTGGACTGTCTGGATTATAAATAATATGATTTGTCATTGAAACTACACTTTTAAATTCTCCATTCCAAAATCTTAAAAGATCAAAAAAATGGCAATAATGATAAATAAGTTGTCCTCCTGTTTCTGGGTCTAATCTCCAATTTTTTGTTTCAATCATCCAAGCAGGTGGAGCATATCTTGATAACCAATTATGTTGTATTCCAATAATTTTACCTAATTGCCCTGATTGGATAATCTCTTTAACTTTTTTAAATACAGGGACATACCTTTGAACAAAACCAACATGTAAAATAATATTTTTTTCTTTAACTTTCTTTACCAATTTTTTCCCATCTTCTAAATTTGTAGCAATAGGTTTTTCTAAAAATATTGGTTTACCTGTTTCAATTACTTCCATTGTTGCATTTGCATGATATTTTGGGAAAAGTGAGATAATAAATGCATCTATTTCTGGATAGTTAATAAGTTCAGAAGATGAGTTCACAGAAACTGCATTATATTTATTTGCTGTTTTAATAGACCTTTCTTTATCTATATCATAACAACAAACTACTTTTACCAATCCATACTTATATATGCTATCAACTAAAACATTTGTTCTTGCTCCACAGCCATAAAGTCCTAATTTTATAACTCTCATTTCAATTCTATCTCCTTTTCAAAATAAGAAACTTCAGAAAGACCAATTACTTCATAAACCAAAACTATAGGTGCTGCATTTGGTAAACATATCAGATATACCTTATTTGTTTTAGGATGTTTAAATACATGCGTCCACCACATTTCTCCCTGTGGTTGATACCTTTTATCATCTCCTTTTAGTTCAGGTGAAAAATCTCCTCCTTCTAAAAGTGTTTTTAGAAATAATCCTTCTTTTGTAAATAAATGGACCATACCAGGTGTATCTGTTAAAAATACAAAGTCATCTATAATGCTTGGAATATTCATACAGAAAGAGATTTCATATCCTGGTTTATCAAAAAATCCTTTTGTTCCTTTACATATATTAAATATCCTTTTACCATCTTTATTATACCTTCTAAATCTACAATCTCTTGGAAAAAATTCAGGTCTATCATTTAAAATAAGAAAAATATTGCCATCGGAATCTGTCTGAAATCCTCCTATTTTTGGTGCTTTTGGGTTTCCTTCTGAAAGTCCATCTATCCAATCAGGATCAATCTTATTTCCATAAAAGAATATTTCTGTATTTTGCCATGAATAGATTGGATTACCAATTTTATCAAAACCACAAAATTTAAATCTTATCAATCTTGTTTCAGTGCTTTCATCTCTCCATGCCTCTATATCCCAGTTATCATTTACAAAATAATCATGTCCTCCTCCATAAAATCCACCTCCATATACAAACCAATCCTTATTTGCTTCTTCTGGTTTATAAAATTTATATTCTTCTAATTGTGGTAATCCATCTCCATTTATATCTCTCCATTCATAATGTGAAATATTCCAATTAGGTCCTTTATAGCCAAGTATTTCATGAACATATTTTTTAACAATTTTCCCATCTTCATATATACCAACTTGTAATTGCCATGTTGGGCAACCAGAACCAACTGTGCATAATCTTATCTTTTCATTTTCATCTATTAACCAGGAAGAACCAGTTCCAAAAAAATAATATTTACCATCTTTAAATTTTACAAATCCAGGGACATATCCAGGAATTGGTGTCCATTGGGATATTAATTGATGTTCTCCTGTATCCCAGTTAATTTTATATTTTCTTAGTATTTTTGGTCCTTCTCCAGAAACAAAACAAATTTCAGGATAATTAGGGTCAATCGCAAATCCTGGGTATATCTGAGAGATAATCTGTTTTTTTAATTTGAATTTTGAATCATAATACCAAACAATTGCTTGCCCAGGATCAACAACTATTAAATTTCCTTCATTGTCAACTCCTATTCCTTCTGGATATAAAAATGCCTGGTCATTTAATTTTCCCTGCCAACCATCTTTTCCATCTGCCCAAAGGATACTTTTAACAATACCTACTGGTTTTCCAAGTTCTTTAATAATTTTTCCTTTTGAATTGAAGATTTTAACCTTATGGTCATCTCTATCTGAAACAAATATTCTTTCTTTATTATCAACAAAAATTGAAAAACCATATTTTAACTTATTTTTTACAGGTGTTGATATATATCTTCCTTTTAAATCAAATTTATGGACAGAATTCTTATCAACTATATATATTTCACCTTTTTTTGTTATATAAATATCTGATGGACCATTTAATCTTTCATCTTTAATCTCTCCAATCTTTTCTCCTTTTTCTGAGTCATAAATATCAATCCTATTTGAATAAAAGAATGGTAAATAAATTTTTCCTTTAAAAACTCCTATACCATGGATTTCAAACTTTTCTGCCTCTTCCTTTAATTCTGCCACTTTTATACTATATTTACCATTTGTAAATTTAACCATAGAGTGTGTCTTTATATCCATTTTTGATATCATCTGACCATAATATTTTTTCCCTTGTCTATCTTCCCATGTTGAATGAACAAAATATAAAAAGTTTTCATCTCTTGTTCCAAACTGTTGAAATTCATTTCCTGATGTTGAAGTTGTTCCACCCCATTTAACATAAAAATTGTCTTTTGGATCAATAAGTTGTATACTTGGTGGACCTTCTCCTCCTTCATTTAAAATATAAAAACTACCATCTTGGTTAACTATTACATCATGCCAAACACCATGTCTATATTCTCCTCCTTTAGAACTACGGCAACCTCCATATGGTTCTGGACTTGTATTTCCAAGTGAGGTTACATATTTAACTTTTATATCTGACACTACTCCTTTAATTTTATATTTCCCTTCTTTTATAACTTTCCCATACTCATCAACTCCATTCCAATTGATACTATTTTCCCCTTTTTCCATTTTTTCTCCTACCAAAATCCTGCTTACAACAACCCCTTCTTCATTCACTAAATTTAAACTTACATAACCTGTTTTTGGAATATTCAATTTTATTTCTATTTTTTTACCTTCAAATTTTTCTTTAGATTCTTCAGGAATTTCAGCAAAAATATTTTCTCCTGGTGATAAAAATTTAGCATATCCCCAACCAGCAGAAGGATTCTGAAAATGTATACCAAATGGATACCATTTTGTTCCATATAAAAAACCTTTACCATCAGAAGTTGAAAAATCTACTTGAATTTGAAATCCTATATTTACACCTGGTTCTGGTTTAAAGTATTCTGGCTTATTTAAACTTTCAAAAGGTATTTTCGCTTCAAGGTCGTATCCCTTTTTATCACTCCATATTTTTATCTTTACTTCACTTCCTGGTAAAATATAATCTTTTTTCTTTTGATTTATATTTACATAACAGTTAATATTCCCTTCTTTATCAGGTCCTAAAAATAATTGATAATCATATTCTGTATAACTTGTATGTTTTTCATGGTTTTTAGGGTCTGTGCATAATAATAACTCTACTTGGTCTCCTTGCCACCTATCAGACCCAATCCAATTATTTAAACAAGGACTTGTATCATCTACACTTATTGCAAAATATAAATTATCTTTGTCATATCTTAACCAGAATTTAGCAACTATTCCATATTCAGGTATAATTATCGGAAATGAAAATTTTTCTTTCCCTAAGGTTGGTGCCCATTCCCAATCTGTTATCTCTCCATCTATTTTTATTGCATTATCTACTGGATATATTGGAGCAAGATATCTTGTTTGTGAAAAAATAGAAAAAATTAATATAAATAAAAAATATAAAATCTTTCTCATTGAAAAACCCTCTTTTTATTTATAAAATTCAAATATTCCCCATCTATCCGGCTCAAGTCGTTGCTCTGTTGGTATATCATTTACAATCCCTCCATATTCCTGGTTCCAGTAAACTTTTAAAACATTTATTGTTCCACTTTCATCTGAAAAATTTATTGCAAAATCACCAGATACTCTCATTCCTTTTTCAATATTAAAATTCTTAAAAAAACTTACAGGTATTTTAACTTCAAGTATATATAAATCTTTTTCTCTTTTTATCTCCATATCAGAACCTAAAACATATCCAGTCCAGTCAATTTTTATACTTGTTGCTGGAGAAGAAAAATAAACTGGCTCTTTTGAATATTTATCAACTGGCTTAAAACAATATATTGTCTTTTTATCTTTTAAATAAGTCATAATTATTCTGTAATGTGATTCAGAAATTTCATCTTTAAAAATATAATTTTTATCTGTGCATATAAAAAATTCAACAGTATCTCCATATTTAAAACATGTTTTTGGGTCATCTCCTGAATTTTTCATTGGACTTGTATCATAAATTATAAAAGCAAGATATATATAATCTTTGTCCCATTTTCCAGATACTTTACCAAAAACTTCATCTTCAATCTTAATATCTGAAAATTTCTCCTTATCCCATTCATCTAAATTTCCATCTATTTTAACTGGATTTTCTGTATATAAAAACTTAAAAACTTTTATTTCAGAAAAACAGAATAAAGTAAAGATTAAAAAAAGAAAAATTATTTTCCTCATTTTACTTTTATCTTTAAAACCCTTAAATTCCCTTTATCTGATACATAAATAAAGTTTTTCTCTCCTGTAATATAAGTTGGATTGTTAAGATGTTTTAAATCACTTCCAGTTATTCCAACTTCTCCAAAATGTTCTTTATAATTTCCATCTAAATCTAACCTTATTATTATATTGTTTGAACCATCTACAACAAATATATCCTCATCAATAACTATTAAATCTCTTAATTCTTTAAAATTTATATTTCCTGCTTTTTCTTTCTCCCATTTATAAATGAATCTTTCATTTTCTTTCTCAAATCTATAAATCTTATTTTTATTTGTTATATAGAGATTTCCATCAAGGTCAAATGTAATTCCAAATGGTTTTTCAAAATTAAATTCTTTTTCATCTTTATAAATTTTTACCTGTTCAAGTTTTATCTCACCTGTTATTGGTAATGGCAATTTAGTTTTATATATTTTGCCTGTATCCTGACCAACTAAATATAAAAAAGAAGAAGAAATAGACGAACCTTTAAAAGTATATTCATCTGTCTCTTTTAAATAAATTCTATATACTCTTTCATCTTGAAAAATATAAAAAGGTTGTTTTTCTTTCTTTTTTTGCCAGTGATTTAATTCACACATAGAATAGAAATAACCTTTAAAATATACCAAATCTGTTGGATTAAAATATGTCCCTGCGCTTATATTTGAAACTGGATTTGAATCAAGTTTATTTTTATCAAAAAAGAAAAATTCTCCACCAACTGGATTATCATATGAAATACCTACAACCAATCTACCTTTATCATCAAGACATATTCCATCAGACCTTATCCCTCCTATAAATTTTAATGGTTTTAAATTCTCTTCATCCTCATCATATTTACAAACTAAAATACCAAATGTTTTTGAAAGATATATTTTATTATTCTTTTCTTCAACCTGTCCTATATAACCACCAAAAGAAATTAATGGACCACCAATATTACCTGGATATGCTTCACCATTTAATTTAAACCTTGAAACAAAACCATCATATCCTGAACAGAATAAAAAATTGTCAGTTACTGTAAAATGTCCCTGTATAGCATAATACCATTCTATAATTTTGGGCCAGTTTTCTCCTTCTATTGGTTTACCTTCCGATGTAAATTTCCCGACATAATTTTTCTGATTTTGAGTATAAGAAAGATAAATATTATCATTTTTATCAACATCAATACATCCATATCTTTGAATATCAGGTAATTCAATCTTGAAATCTTTTATTTCTTTTGTTTCAACATTAATTTTTACAATAACTGGTTTATCATTTAGTAATAATTGTGTAAATAATTCTTTTTTTGAATTCAATTTAGTTGCTGTCCACATTCCTACATAATGGTGTCCTTTATATTGACCAAGTGGTATCTCTTCAAAGTTTTCATTCTTTAAGTCAAATCTTAAAAGACCAAAATCATTATAATATCTCACAAAAAAGTATATTTCATTTTCTCCTTTACATATCCTTCCATATTTTGCATAATTTTTAAATTTTTCAGGGAATTTATATCTTTTTATAGTTTTTCCTTCTGGTGAAATCTTATTTAAAAATCCTCTTTTTCCTCCTGTATATATAAATCCTTTCTCATCTACATAAATACCTTCATTTCCTACTGTTGAATAAGGTGGTTCTCCAACTTCACTCTCATAAATTTCTTCTCCTTTCTCTCCACTATTTCCAAAAACTCCAACTACCTCCATAGAACAAAATGAATTTAAAGTTAATAAAATTAGGGAAATTATAATCTTTCTCATTTTTTTCTCCTATTTTACAACAATTTTCCCTTCAATTTTTTTAACATTTTCAAGACCTTTTATCTCATATATATGAACAGCATCACTTCCTGCAACAAGATAATTTTTCCCATCTTTCCCTTTAAATTCCTGAGATAAAAAATGTTCAACCCATAAAGTATATGCATCTGGCGAAGGACCTCTATATGTATCCTTTAAAATACTATCAACATATAAACCATCCTTTGTAAAAATCCTATCCTGACCATTAACATCTACTACAAAAACAAAATCATCAATAAATCCACCAATATTAATACATCTATAAAATTGTCCTGGTTTTGCAAAAGAGGTTGCTTTTTCTCCAACTTTAAATATCTTTTTACCTTCTGGACTTAATTTTGCTAAATATGCATCTTTTGTATTTGAAGCCCAGCCAATACCTTTACTTGGACCATCAATTATCCCTGAAATATAAATATTTTTATCCTTATCAACCCCAAGTCCTGAATGATAACTAACAACTTCTATTGGAATATTTTTACCTTTATCCCAACTATAATCAGGAATCCCTTTTTCATCAAATCCTAAAAATGGAAGATAAAAGAGTTGGCCATTTGTTGAAAGAAAATAAACATCCATATTATCCATTATCCATCCAGCCCAGTAAGTTCCACCTGTTGGAGAAAAATTATATAGTAAAAGTTCATCAAAAGAAGCATTACCATCAAAATTCTTATCCTTCCAGATTGCAACATTTTTTTCTTTAAATTTCTGGTTTATTGGAATAGATTTATATTTTCCCCAACTCCAAGGTTGACCATGTTCAAATGGTATCCAGCCATTTTCATCATCAGTCCAAATACTTGTTATATTAAGTGCAACTACTGGCGTAAGTTTATATCCATCAATTCTATATAAAGGCAAAACTCCTCCACCAAGAAATAAGAATTTTTTTTCATCTTTTTCAACAACAAATGGCCTTGGTTGACCAATACCAATCAATGAAAATTTTCTGTTTGGATTTCCATGCCAAAAGTAGTAAGGCCAGAAAGCATCAACATACCAGTTTTTGTTTTTCAAATCAATTTTAAATCTGTAAATATGTCCATCTATACAACTATAAAGGTCTGTTAAATTGTAAGTATCAATACAAGATGAAACACTATAATAATGTGGCCCAATCCATTCTTTTATAAACTTACCTTCAATTGTAAATACAGCAACTCTTCTTGGTGGCCAACTTTCTCCAACATAAATCTTTCCAAAACCAACTGCAAGACCATTTGGATATCTTAAATTTTCTGGTTCATGTTTTCCTTCTACTGGACGGCCTCCTTTTTTCCCTATATCCCTTATAAAATTACCTTTATTTGTGAAAACTTTAATATTTTGTTGTTCTCCTCTTAAACTTAAATAAATATTCCCTTTTTCATCAAGACAAATCCCATAAGGAGTATCAAGATTTTTTATAATTGTAGTTTTTTCCTGTTCTTCTTTATCTATTTTTATAACCTTATCTTCACTTACAACATATATATTTTTTTGGTCAACATCTATTCCAATCGGCTTTTTTATCCCTTCAATAACTTTTACTTGGTCACCTGTCTCTATATCTATAACTAAAATTTTGTCTTCATAATAAAGTGTGACATAAATATATTTTTCATCACATGCAATCCCAAAAGATGGTATTTCAGGTAAAAGAGAAAATTTACTGTTTAAAATGTCCTCATAAAAAGTTATTATTCTTTCTGGTTTTATTGGATTTCCTACAACTTTATATTTAATTTTCGGGAAAAATAAATATTGTCCTGTATTTGCATCTACCTGCCATATAAATGCCTGTAATTTCCCTTTATTTTCTCCTTCTCTTATACTCTGTGCATTCAAAACAAAAACTCTTTTCCCATTACTTGCAACGCCATAACAATTTCCCCATTCCCAACTATTATGCTGTTTCCATATAACTTTTCCATTCTCATCAACTTTTACAAGACAACCTTCTCCTTCTTCTTGTATCCATAATAAATAAACTCCTGTCTTATCAATTGCAACATCTATTACATCTCCCCAAACTCCTCCCCAACTACCTTTCCCATCTGCTGTTCTATATGGTGGAGACCCAGAATTTCCTACACTCATTATATATTCAAGTTCAATACCTGGATTTTGAATAATTTTATAAATAAACTCTCCTTTTAGTTCATTCCCTCCTTCATCCTTTCCATCCCAACTGATTGTATATTTACCAGGAGTATATTTTTTACCTGTTAATAAAACTTTTACTAACTTATTATCTTTATCAAAAATACCTGCTGAAACTCTGCTTTCTTTCTCAACTTCAAAATTTATATCAATTCCAAATAGAATATAAACTAAATTTAAAAATATAAAAAGAATTGTCTTTTTCATTTTTCCCCTCCATTTTTTATAAATTCTGCCCATCCCCAATAATTTGTTTTCTGATAATTTAATTCATCTCCAAGAGCAACTGCCTTAAACATGCATCCATCTGAATTTACTGTTCCCCATATAGTATCCATTGTCCACCTTATCTTATCTCCTGGCTGTGGTCTTATTTTGTTTGATAAAGTTTTCCATGGAATCTTTGCTTCCATATTATAACCTTTACCATCTTCCCATTTTTTAAATTTTACTTCAATCCCTTCATCACTAAAATCTTTATATTTCATACCATTTTTTATAAGAATATAATCCTTACCTTGCTGGTCATTATGCCAGAAAGAAATGTGAAATATGTAAGGGTTGTCCTTTTCTGATGAAGTTGAATAATCTTTCTTTGAATATTCTGGACTTATACAAATTCTCAATGTAATTGAATCACCATGCCAAAATACACCAACTTCCGGAACTCCCTTGTTTTTCATTGGATCTGGGTCTTTTACTTCACATGCAAGATATAAATTTTCATTATCATACATGCCATAAAATAAACTACTATGCGTTTCAATCAATTCCTCATCAAGATAAACAGGGCCAAATTTACCTTCTTTATTCCATTCTTTTAAATCACCATCAATCATAACTTTCTTTTTTGCTGGAAAAATTTTAAATAATTCTTGGCTAAAACAGATACTTAAAAACAGAAAGAAAATTAAAAACACCCTCATTTCTCGCCTCCTATTCTACAATTGCTTTTCCCCAGTATTTTGGTTCTAATCTACTTTCTGTTGGAATATCATAAATTACATTTGCTGCAAAACTGTTATTTGACCAGTAAGAACGTAATGAAACCTGTGAACCATTTATATTACCAAAAATATATCCAACATCCATTAAAATTTCTTCTCCTTGCTTTAGTTCAAGACCTAATAATTTTAGTGGAATAGAAACAGTTGCTGTAAATCCATAATTTGTCTTTTTATACTCTATCTTTATATCTTCTATCTTCTCTATAATATCAAACTCTTCTTTTCCTGTTGGAGAAGAAAGAACAATTGGAGTGCCCTTGAAATCCTTAACTTTTGGTCTATAAATTACTGCAACTGGTTTGTCTTCCTGTCTTGTTACTAAAATTCTTAAATCACCATATGTAGGTCTTTCTCTATCTTTTGGTGCATTTTTGTCAGTCCCTATTTGTATATCAATTAAATTTCCTCCTTTAAATATAATCTTGTAATCATTTATTGAATTTGTTAGTTCAAAAGGTGTTTTAACATCATAAAATAAATATAAGTTCTCATTATCATAAGCAACTTTTACAGTAAATTCTCTTTCATTATCAATTATTTTCTTTATTCCCTTTGAAATACTTAATGATTCTTTCCCTTTCGTTATTATAAGTTTTTGTAATTTAGTCAAAGTTTCCTGATATTTTTGATGTTCTTCCTTTACTCTTTTAAAGTCATCTTCTGTTATTTTATAAATACCACCTTCCAATCTTTTAACATTTTCAAGTCCTATTATTTCAGTTACTCTTCCATCTTGGTCTCCATTTAATAAAATATATCTATTTTTTATCTTTAAAAGTTGTCCTGTAAAGTTCTCACAGGCATTGATATCAGGACCAAGACCAGGTATTCTTCCATCCTTCATTAACATACCAACATAAATCCCATCTGTTGTAAAAATATGAAATGGACCAAAATAACTTGCTGCACCAGTAAATACATCAGTAATTCCAAGAGGCATTGTAAGTCCCCATATATTTCCAGGTTTAACAACTGGTAAACTTATAGATTGGTGCCAAACAATTATATTATTATAAGCCCACTTTAAGTTCCAGTTTTTATCATAACAAGCAAATCCTGGTTTTTGTCCCGGATTTAAAATTATTATATCTTTCTCATCAGGACTTAAAGTTAAAGAAGTAAACCCACTATTTACTCCTTTAAAAGGAATTGGTTCTTTTTTATTTATATCATAAACAGGTCTACCATCCTTCTCAAATCTTATAGGTCTTAAAATAAATCCTGAATCACAATATGCATTTAAGTTTTTATCAAACCAGTTAAATATATTGCTTTCTTCCTGTTTCAATCTTATTATTTCACTTTCCTCAATCTTCTGATTATCATTTTTATCCTGCCAAAAATACATTCCATCTGGATATTTTACTGGATTATCCCATAATATTTTATAATTACTTCCTGTTGGTGAATATCCTGGTGGTCTAACAAGGCGAATAACACCTGAAATTGGTTTAAAAATATCTCCTACCCTCATATAAAGTTTATTTCCATATTCTGAAGCACCCCAACCAAATTGTTTGCCATTTTTTGCTGTTATAACTCTAAAATGTCCTGCATAACTTGCTCCTGGTGCTGGTTCAAGTATCATATTTTCTTCAGTTGCTCTCCAAATTGTTGAATATGGATAATATTTGTTATTTTTCCAGTCAATCTTCCATATAACATTATGACAATAAATTTCATCAACCTTTTCTATGTCTATATAACTCCAAGTTGAATAATTGCTACCTCCAAAAAATTCTTTTACAAGTTTACCTGTTTTTATATCCCAAACACTTATTCTTTTTGGAGAGTCACAACTTTCAGCAACCCATAACCTTTCTTCCTGGTCAATATCAATACCTTTTGGATAAAGAACCCCATCATTTTTATATTTCCCTATTTTTGGTCTACCACCTTTTTTGCCAATACTTTTTAAATATCTTCCACTTTTATCAAATACAGTTATATTCATCAAATCCCCTCTATTTGAAACATAAAAATTCCCTTTATTATCAATTGCTAAACCAGTTGGCTCTTCAATATTTTTTTCTATAAATATACTTTTTTTGCCTTCCTTATCAATCTTTAAAATTTTATTTTTTGAAATTACATAAATATTTTCATTCTCATCTAAAAGAAGGTCAGAAGGATTTTCAACTTCAGTTTTCTTTAATAATTTGCCAGTTTTTGCATCATTAATTCCAATTAAATTAAGTTTTTCATAGGAGATATATAGGTATCCATTTTTATAAAAAAGACCTGAAACATCGCATTTCTCTTCTTCTACTGGAAGTTGGGCAATTGGTTGTCCATTCTCAAAATTTAAAACCTTTCCATTTGTTAAGTCAAAAACTCTTACACCTTTATATTTTTCAAAACCAATCCCACTTGAAGCAAAAAACCTTTTCCCATCAGATGCAAGAAATCGTGCAGTACTTTTAATTCCCCATATTTTATTTCCTTTTAAGTCAACCTTTATTATTCCCCACCCAGATTCACAATTATCCCAACAAAGAAGTAATCCATCAGGAACAGAACAAATATCCTGGGGACTTCCATAATCACCTCCCCAACCACCTTTATTATCATCTGTTTTATATGGTGGATTTCCTGAATTATGAACAGAAAATAAGAATTTTGTCTTTAATCCCTTATGATACAAACCCTTCCAGATATATTCTCCTGGACCTATTGGATTCCCATTTTCATCAAGACCATCCCACCTTTCAACATTTATCCCTTTATTTCTTTTTGCAGATGCTAAAATTGTTTTTATATGATTCCCATTCTTATCAAAAATTTGAATTGTAACCTCTCCATCTTCAGGTAAATTATATGTAAAAGTTAAAGGTAATGGTTTTTCAGGTGAAACTCCTTCTTCAACCAATTCTTTTGGAATATCGCCTTTTTCAGAAAATATAATTCCTCCCCAGCATGCAGTTGATTGATAAGGGAAACCAGGTCCTGACATAACATCATAAGCCCATGCAGAACCACCAGCAGTTTTAAGTCCATCAGGAGCACTCCAACAAAACTGAACAACTCCTGCTAATATCTTTCCTTTAATATCTTCAAATTTCACACCAAAGATTTCCCAAGGAATTTTATATTCAAAAGTATACTCATTTTCTCCTTTAATATATACTGCAGAAAATTTATCCTTTGGAACAACCCCTCCTTTCCATTCTTCCTTTATAGGTAAATATTTCATTGTTTTATAGATTTGCAAAACTGGCTCCTGTCTATCTGTAAAATACCATAATGTTAAATGAAAAAGTTTATCTATCATTTTTGGCTGCCAAGTTGATGAAATAACAGGATATCCAATAGATGGGTCAAGAACTATTCTAAATTGACAAGAGTCAGCATCCCATCCTCTATCTGGTTCAACAAAAGGGTCATGTCTATTCATCATTGGTGTTGTATCTTTTACTATTGCACTTAAATATAATGCTTCCCTGTCATACATTGCTGCAAACTTTGCACTCTGCATTTGGCTTGTTTCAGGAACAACATAAATAAATAATTGACCTGATAAATCCCAATCATCAAGTTTTCCATCAATAACGACTTTTCCAGGAGTTGGAACAACATAAAGTTTACTATGTCTTGCTACCTGAGAAAAAACATTGAAAATAAAAATAGGAAGAAGAAATAAAAATGACTTAAAAAATTTCATAAATCCTCCTTTCTCTTTAATAATGATAATCTCTTTGAACTTTCCATTTTCCTATTTTCCCTTTTTCTATTGTAATTTTTATATTTTCTTTTCCATCTTTTTTATCATAATATCCTCCATGGCCTAAAAGTAAAAAATCAAAATCAATTTTTTCAATCTTTTCTAAACTTTTAAGTAATTTGTCTTTATTAAAATCCTCACTTCCTGACCATCCAATTTCACCATCAGGCATAATTAAATCACCTGTGAAAAGAAATCTTTTTTTATTTAAATTTAAAAGATATGAAGAACAGCCCATTGTATGTCCTGGAGTATATATACAGAAAATTTCAAGTTGATCAAAGATAAATTTTTTGTCAGAATTAAAAGTTTTTTCAATTTTAAATGGCTTAATAAGATGTGGAAATTCATACCATACTTGATATGTTTTTTCTTGGAATGATTTTGCACAAATATTATGACATATTATTTCTGTTCCATCTTCCTTAAAAAATAATGAATTTAAACTATGGTCATAATGGCAGTGTGTAAGAAAAATATGTGTAATTTTTTTTGAAGTAATTTTTTTAACATTTTCATAAATTTCTCTTCCAGTAAAACCATTTCCACAATCTATTAAAATAAAACCATTTTTATATTCAAAACCATAAACATTACAATGGGCAAGGTAAGAAGTCATTTCTTTTATCCCATACCAACCAACTCTGTAAACTCCTTTGAAATCTTTTATTTCTTCTTTCATCTTTTGATAAGTATTTGAGGGACTTGAAATGTTTTTTTAGGGAATTTCCCTTCTTTTAGTATTTTACCTAAATTTTCTGCTAATCCTTCTTCATTTATTGAAATAGAAGAAATTTGTGGTTCAAAATCCATAGAATAAGGAGTATTGAAATATCCTATCATTTTATAATCTATTCCAAGCCATATTCCTTTTTCTTCCAAGTATTTTTGAACTTTCCTTGCTACATAATCAGCAAAAGCAAAAATTCCAATATCTTTTTTCTTTTTATTGAATAAATAATAAATTTTTTCTTTTAAATAATCTTCACCTTTATTTACAATCAAGTTTTCTTCTTCAAATTTTAATTCAAAATTTTTGAATGCTTTTTTAACACCTTTTATTCTTTCTATATCTATATTTGGCAAATAAGAAGGATTTGCTTGTGTGACTAAAATTATATTTCTGCAACCTTCATTAAAAAGATATTCTGTCCCAAGAAAACCACCCATTTCATAATCAGAAAGAATAAATGTTGCTTTAAATTTCAATTCTGACTCAAATTTATTTATAAAAATAAGATTTTTAATCTTTGAAATATTTTTTTTTATTAAATCAAATCTGAAATCTCCAACACCATCAATAACTATAAATTCAGGTCTATTTTCAATTACATCCTCAATTTGATTTAAAGAAATTTCTTCTTTCCCAGGAGTATTATCAATAAGAACAGGAAAGTATAAATTTTCCTGCATCTGTCTTATTATTAAGTGGGTTAATTTTCCATAAACATGACCTGTTGCCCTTTCTATCAAAACGCCTATTCTGTAATTTAATTTTCTCTCATCTATTGGTTTAATAATTGTACCTACTTTCGTCTTCCTCTCAATAAGACCTTCCTGTTCAAGAAAAGATAAAACTTTATTTATTGTTCCTCTATTTACATTATAAATTTTCACAAGTTCATGTTCTGTTGGTAATTTCTCTCCAGGTTTTCTTTTCAAAATCTCCTCTGTTAAATATTCCTTTAAAATTTCAAATTTTTTCTTAAAAACTATTTTTTTCATTTTGTCTATTTATTCAACAAATTTATATATAATTATACTTACCTTTTCCAATCTGTCAATAGTTTATATAAAAAGCAAAAGATTATTGTATTTCCTTCAGACTTACAGGTCTCTTTTCCTTTTCACTTATTAAAGCACATTCCATAAATTTCATTATTTCAAGCGTTTCTTCTGGCTCTACTGGTGTTTTTCCTGTTTTGAAAAATTTAATAATTTCTTTCAAAAGTTGAGCGTATATTGGAATCTCTTGTGAATATGTGATATGGACAATTTTCTTTTCACCAAAAATAGTTGCACCATAACTATGTAAACCTTTTCTTGTTCCTCTTACTGACCCAATCTTATTGTTTTCCCAAACGCCTATAACAAAATGAAAATCTTCTGTTGCTTCGCAATATACCTTTTTACATCCCTTGCCAATGAAAGTATACAAAATCTCAACTCCATGGATACCGTACCAAAATAGTCCTGGATTTGTTGGATCAAGAGCACAGGGGGAAAAAGCATCGCAACCAAAAATTTCTCCAATTTCAGGGTCTTTTCTTGCTTTTGTAATATTAAAATCAAATCTTAATGAAGAAGATGAAAAAACAGGACAATTATATTTTTCTGCCATTTGATAAATTTTTAATGAATCATAATAGTTTGAAGCAAGTGGTTTATCTATAAAAAGTGGTTTTTGTGCTTTTATAACTGGTTCTGCCTCTTTTAAATGTCTTCTACCATCAACACTCTCAAGTAAAATTGCGTCAACCTTTTTTACTAATTCTTCTATTGAATCAACAATTTCAATATTATATTTTTCAATAAGTTCTTTTTTAAATCCTTCTACTCTTGAATAACTTGAATATAGGTCTGGACTGAAGGAAGGATAACCAGCAACTATTTTCCCACCTTTTACATAGTTCGGGTCATTTTCATCATTTAAAAGTTTTGTAAAAGCAACTACATGAGAAGTATCAAACCCAATTATTCCTATTTTTATATCTTCCATTTTTCCTCCTCATTGAATTTAGTTAAAATTTTTTTAAAGTCCTCTGGTAAAGGCACACAAAATTCTACATTCTGTTTTGTCTTTGGATGAATAAGATTAAGACTATATGAATGTAAAGCCAATCTATTTATAAATTCAGTTTTTTTTCTTCCGTATTTTTCATCTCCTAAAACAGGATAACCAAGATAAGATAAAGTTAAACGAATTTGATGGGTCCTTCCTGTAATTGGTTTTATTTTAAGTAATGTTAAGTCATCCATATATTTTTCAACTTCTATTTCTGTAAGTGCATTCTTCCCTTTCAAAAAATGGACTTTCTTTTTTGTTGGATTTTCTTTATCAGGAGAAACTTTAAATTCAACTATCTTTTTCTTTTCAGGAAATTTTCCTTCAACAATTGCATAATATTCTTTTTTTATGGTTCTGTTTTTAAATTGTTCAATTAAAGACCAGTAAGAAAAATCATTTTTAGCAAAAACAATTACTCCACTTGTTTCTTTATCAAGACGATGAACTACTCCCATCCTATATGGTGCTCCAATGTTTGAAAGTTTTGTATGATAAATTAAGTAATTTAAAAGTGTTCCTGATTTTATTTTAGGTGTTGGATGAGTTATAATTCCTGAAGGTTTATTGATAACTATTATATCATCATCTTCATAAACTATGTCAATTTCTCCTTTTTCAGGTTTTATTATATTTTCATCTTTCCAACCCTCAAAAGCATAAATTTTTATAACATCATTTTTTTTTAAAATATAAGAAGGTTCAACTTTTCTTTCATTAACAGAAATTTTATTTTCCTCTATAAGTTTTTTTACCTTTTCACGAGAGATGCTTAATTCCTGTTTTAAAAATTTATCTATTCTTATTTTTTCTTCGCTTTCGTATTTTATTACATCCATTGAATTTATGGCTGCTTTTTAGTCAATTCTTTTATCAGTTCAAGCGCAATTATATTTTTCTGAATCTGATTAGTCCCTTCATATATCTGAGTTATTTTTGCATCTCTAAACATCTTTTCAACAGGATAGTCCTTCATATATCCATAACCACCTAAAATCTGAATTGCATCTGTTGTAACCTTCATAGCCACATCTGAAGCAAATAACTTACACATAGCAGATTCTTTTGAAAATTCTTTTGCCCCACTATCAATCGTTCTTGCAGTTTGATAAATCAAACATCTTGCTGCTTCAATAAGTGTCGCCATTTCAGATAGGATGTGACTTACTGCCTGAAATGATATAATTGTTTGACCGAATTGTTTTCTTGTATGAGCATACCTTAATGCCTCTTCAAAAGCACCTTCAGCAATACCAAGTGCTTGCGCTGCAACACCAGGCCTACTTGTATCAAAATTTTTAAGTGTTATTAAAAATCCCATTCCTTCTCTTCCAAGAACATTTTCTTTTGAAACTTTACAGTTTTCAAATATTAATTCTCTTGTTGCAGATGCTCTAATTCCAAGTTTTTTTTCTTTTTTCCCAAAATTAAAACCTTCTGTTCCTTTTTCAATTATAAAAGCAGTTGAACCTCTCGGCCCTTTTGTTTTATCTGTTGATGCAATAACAACATAGATTTCTGCTTCTCCTCCATTTGTAATCCATTGTTTAGTCCCATTTAAAATATACCAATCACCATCTTTTTTTGCTGTTGTATTTAAATTTGTTATATCACTACCTGCTTCAGGTTCAGTTACAGCAAATGCAGCAAGTTTTTCTCCCTTCGCTATAGAAGGTAAATATTTTTTCTTCTGCTGTTCATTTCCAAAAAGTATTATAGGAAAGGCACCAAGAGCAGTTCCAGCGTAAGATAAAGCAATACCACCACAAACTCTACTTAGTTCTTCAATAACAAGACATAATTCAAGCACTCCATATCCAAGACCACCATATTCAGAAGGAATAAAAACACCAAAAAGGTCTGCCTTTGCCAATTCTTCAACTACATCCCATGGAAAAGTTTCATTCTCATCATACTCTGCTCTTTTTGGTTTTATTTTTTCTTCGGCTATTTTTCTTGTAATTTCCTTAATCATTTTCTGTTCTTCTGTCAAAAAATATTCCATGGCAAACTCCTTTTTATTAGGAATAAAAAAACTGTGCTGTTACTGTAACTCTGTCATAACTTACTATTCTTATCCAGTGAGCAGAAAAACTATCCGGAAAATTATAAAATTTGTAATTTGTAGATGTTTCAATTTCTATAAATTTTTCCCATCTTCCATTTCCCATAAAATCTACCTCTATTAAAAACTTTTTTCTCCCTTTCTCTTTATACGATATATGAAGAAATTTTTTATCAAATCCATAAATTAAAAATGGTTCTGAAGGTTCTCCTTCTTTCACTTTTTTCTCCCACCATGGACCACCCCATCCTACTGGTTTCCCTCCAAAATGCCAAAGGTCATCTGTCTTACCAAACCAAAGATTTGCCTGCGGTTGTCCCACAAAAGGATTATCATCATCTATTGGAGTTGTTTGATTTCCAGCAAGAACTAAAAAACCATTCCAAGAACAAAAGTCAGGTATAATTTTTAAATGACGGCAAATAGGAATAATCCCCCAAACTTTATTGTCATAAGTCATAACTGGAAGTTCATAAAATATCCCTCCTGCATCCATCAACCATCTTTCTGATTCTACTTCTCTAATTCTTGGCCATTCAGTTGTCCATGCATGGTCTTGTGTGTGTGTTGCTCTCGGTAATCTATATTTAATCCAGCCAGTTTCTGGTAAGTAAACATAAAACAAAACAGATGCTTTATCCTGACCCACTGCATAAACAGCTCTCCCAAGCGAACCTTTACATCTTCCTGCAAGTGTGTTAAATTGAGTTTTCGCTATAATTTTCCAGTTCTTCCCATCCCATTCAGCCAATCTTCCATCACTTTCATCTTTTTTGAAATCTTCATAATAATAACTATTGTTTACAACAAAAACCTTCCCATGGGCAGAATATATATCTTTAAAATGTGGCTTGCCTTTTATATCAAGAGCTTTAGTCAGGTCCAAAATAAAATTTACCTTTAATGTATAAATATCTGCTTCAAACAATTCTCCTTCCATTCCAAGGAAATATATCTTTCTTTCTGGCTCTTTTAAATGTCTTGCAACACCAGTTAATCTAACATCAGTAAGTTCTTCAAAGGTTGAAACCCTACCATTAATATCAATAATATGTGGTCCAATTATCAATTTATTTGATTCATGATGTATCATTCTATTTGCATATGTTCCAACTCTGCTTTCAGGATGTTTAAAAAGATTGAATTCGTCATCAATATAAAATAATCCTGTTCCATCACCTGAACCCTTTTTATGAGCAACATATGTAATAAACCAGAGTTTATCAGCCCATGGCATTAAAGCACCAATCCCAGTTTCTGTTCTTTTCGGTAAATGTTTTGCTTTAACTGCAAGGTTAGGGAAAATGCCATTTACATTTATTTTCTTCATTTTTATTCTCTGAATTTTTTCAAAACAAGAGTTACATTATGTCCTCCAAAACCAAATGAATTTGATATTGCAACTTCAACCTCTTTTTCCCTTGCTACATTTGGAACATAATCAAGGTCACATTCAGGATCTGGATATTCATAGTTTATTGTTGGAGGAATAATATTTGTTTTTATTGTGAGGGAGGTAGAAACAAATTCTATTGCTCCTGCTGCTCCGAGAGTATGCCCTATCATTGATTTTATTGAACTAACAGGTATTTTATATGCATTTTGTCCAAAAAGTTTTTTTATTGCTAATGTTTCGCTTTTATCATTTAAAGGAGTACTTGTGCCATGAGCATTTATATAGTCAACATCTTCTATATTTAATTTTGCATCCAATAGCGCATACTTCATTGATAAATATGCACCATAACCATCTGCATCTGGTGCAGTTATATGATATGCATCACAACTCATTCCAGCACCTAAAAATTCACAATAAATTTTAGCATTTCTTTTTTTAGCATGTTCAAGTGATTCAAGAATAACAACTCCTGCTCCTTCACCCATCACAAATCCATCTCTTTCTTTATCAAAAGGTCTTGATGCTTTTTGTGGTTCATTATTTCTCTTTGAAAGTGCCTTCATTGAACAAAAACCTGCAAGCCCCAGGGGTGTTATACAAGACTCTGTTCCTCCTGAAATTATTACATCTGCCACTCCACTTCTTATTAAATTCAAAGATATAGCAAGAGCATGAGCACCTGAAGCACACGCACTTACTGTACAAAAATTAACTCCTTTAAAACCGTAAAGGATTGCTATATGACCAGATGCAATATCAGGAATTAACATAGGGATTAGAAAAGGACTTACTCTATCAGGACCCTGCTCAAGTAAAATCTTATGTTGCTGTTCAATTATTCTTAAACCACCAATACCTGCTCCAATTATTACACCTACATTATTTTTTTCTTCTTCTGATAGTTCAAGCCCGCTATCTTTAATTGCTTCATCCGTTGCTTTTATTGCAAACTGAACAAATGTATCCATCTTTCTTTTTTCTTTCGGATGAATATTTTCAAGATTAAAATTTTTAACCTCTGCTCCTATTTTTGTATCATAGGAAGAAACATCAAATGACTTAATTATATCTACACCTGAAACACCATTAATAAGATTTTCCCATGTGGTTTTTAAATCATTCCCAACAGGTGTAACAAGTCCTAATCCAGTTACAACTACTCTTTTCATTGTGATTTTTTCTTTTCTATATAATCTATTGCATCCTTAATTGTTTTAATCTTCTCTGCATCCTCATCAGGAATTTCAAGACCAAATTTCTCTTCAAAATCCATTACAAGTTCAACTGTATCAAGAGAATCTGCACCAAGATCTTCTACAAATGCAGCCTCTTCAGTGACTTCTGATGGATTAACTCCCAATTTTTCAACTACAATATCTTTTATTATTTTTGCTATTTCTTCTCTATTCATTTCTCCCTCCTCCTTTATTAATTGTTTTTTTTATCTACATTACCAGTCCACCATCTATTCTAAAAACCTGTCCTGTTATATAATTTGCTTTTTCAGAAGCAAGAAAATATACAAGTTCTGCCACTTCTTCAGGTGTTCCAAATCTTCCAAGAGGAATAGATTTTAGCATTTCTTCTTTTATTTTATCAGGTAATTTTTCGGTCATTTTCGTTAATATATATCCTGGAGCAACTGCATTTACATTTATACCACCCCTTGCAAATTCTTTCGCACAGGTCTTTGTCAATGCTATAAGTCCTGCTTTTGAAGCAGAATAATTTGCCTGTCCCATATTTCCAATCTCTCCTATAATTGATGCTATATTAACTATTTTCCCACTTTTCTGTTTATACATAATCTGACCAATTATTTTACTACATAAAAAAGCACCTTTCAAATTCACATTTAACACTTCATCCCATTCTTTTTCAGACATCCTAAAAATCAATTTATCTCTTGTAATTCCTGCATTATTTATAAGAACATCTATCCTTCCCCATCTTTCTAAAACCTCTTTAGTAACTTTTTCAATTTCTTGTTGATTAGTTATATCAATCTTCATAGAAATTGTTTCAACCCCTTTTTCTCTCAATGAATTTTCAAATTCTTGATCAATAAAAATGTCCAAAAGCACAAGTTTGGCATAATCATTGCCAAATTTATTTACAAGGGCCTTCCCAATTCCACCAAAGGCACCAGTTATTAAAACTACCTTATCTTTAAACATTTCTGCCCCCTTTGAAAAATGAGTAAAATTCTTTGAAAGTTTTTTGGTTCTCAATGTTAAATGATGGGATATCTGGAAAAATAGATTCTATAAGTTTTTTTAAAACATTTTTTGGTCCTATTTCAACAAAACAATCAACACCATCTTTTACCATATTTTCAATGATTTCAA
>JAMWCJ010000103.1 GCA_023818645.1 Candidatus Omnitrophota bacterium
GTTGAAAGGGTCGTTTTTGAAGTAAGTTTAAAACCATTTAAAGATAGAAATTTTAAAAAGACATGTGAGGAAATACTTGATAAATGGTCATCAATGATAAATATAGCAGATAGTGTTTCTATATTACTTTGGGTAGGTGATGGAAGTGAAATAATCTTATGGGATGGAAATTTTAATAAGGAGATAAACTGGGCAAGGTATATAGGTTTTTGCAATTATGATTTGAAAGCATATCCAAAAGATATTCCTCCTGAAGATGATTGGTATCTTATAAATAAAGCAGTTTTATATACAAAGAAACCATTGAAGATAACATATAAGGATTTAAAAAATATAATAAAGTGGTTCAAGAAAATATGCAGGGAAAAATATAAAAAGGGGTTAACAGTTGGAATTCCATTTGACCCTGGTCCTGAATTTGTTCATGATGAATTCAGGTATATGAAGCATCCAGAGATTTTAGCAGGAGGACCAAACAGTGAATATAATACCTGCTGGTTTGTCTGTTCATGGAGTAAAATAAAGGATGTTAAAGAAAAATTAAAGGGATTTCCAGATGGAGTAATAGGGGAGATTCCTTTTGGAGAATTTCTTGGGAAACAGTTTTATCATTTTGCAAAAGATTTAGGGGTTGACTATATATGGTTTTCAAATGGTTTTGGATTTTCTCATTATGCCTGGTATTACAAAGGAGAAATATTTGATGGAGAGAGATTTATTATAGAGAAAATACCTGACATAGAGGAAAAGATAATTTCATTCTGGAAATATTTCAGAAAATATTGGAAGGGTTCAATAGAAGTTAGGGGGACAAATTATGCAATTGGACTTGATATATCAAAGGATGCAATAAATTATAAAAAGATATATAAAGAAGGGAAACTTGATATTATTCCACCAAATACTCCATGGGGTTCAAGAGATATGGGAGGAGAAATATGTATTTATCTAACAAGATTAGCAGAAATACCAGGGAAAAAAATACCAATTAGATTTTATATAAATGACCCCTGGTTTAGAGTAAATGCATGGTGGGATTATTATGGTAGAGAACCCTATGATATTTACCTACCGATGATGACAGGAAGAATAAATGAGAAAGGAGAATTTCAGAAATTTACAGATATTGAGTTTTTAACAATTGATACAGAAAAGGGAGAGGTTTTTAAAGAGCAAGGGGAGGAAGTATATTATCATGTTAAGAGAGGCCTTGAATTTTCATCAGATGAGCCAGGACCAGTTTTATGGATATATCCTTTTGATGAATATCATGAAATTTTGAAAAATTCAAAATATATCCCCCATCTTTATTTTGGTGATTCTTTCATTTCAAGAAGTATAACAAATGGATTTCCTTTAAATACAGTTATTTCAAGCAAAAACTTTAAAAAACTATACAGAAAAGATCCTGATTATTTCAAAGATAAAATACTTCTGACACATTTACCACTTGGTGAGTGGGAATATATTTATGATGTTATTGATTTTGTTAAAAATGGAGGTAATGCGATATTTTACGGTAGTTTTGAACCAGTAAGTGAAAATATAAGAAAAATATTTAAAGTAAGAATTGATGACGAAGGATTATATGAAGAATTTGAGATTGAGAATTTATTATTTGAGGATGAATTAAATGTGCTACTTAAAAGAAAATTTTATCATAATCCTGTTTTTGGTGGAGGTAATTTGAAGGAAATTTTGGAAGAAGGAGAAAAAGTAAGATTGATTAAAAACGGGAAGATAAGAAGTTTTGCAGGAGTTATAAATTATGGAAAAGGGAAAATTGCTTGGATAAGAGGTTCTCTTCCATTTTTAACAGAAAAATTTTCTTATCATCCACATACTCTATCTCCAATTGATTATTACGACCCAGGGGACTTTTCAAGATATTTACTCTCAGAATTTGGATATTTTATAAAGTTTAAGAAGTATGTTGATTTAGGGAAAGAAGAAAAAAGGGATTCACTATCTGAAATAAAAGTAAGTGTTGTTTCGCCATCTATAAGTAAATCACCTACAATTTTAATAGGAAGGAATAAAAATGGATTTGTAATAGGAGGATTAAAACCAAGTGTTGAAGTGGATATTTTTATGAAATTTCCAGAAGGTGTTCCAATATTAACAGAAAGAGAAGTTGTTATTGAAAATGGAATTGGGAAATATACACTTGACAAAACATTTTTATTTGAAGTTAGATTTTTAGTTGAACAAAATGTTTTTTCAATTATTAAAGCAAGGCAGGTAAGTAAAGATTTTGGATATAAAAGACAGATACATATTTCAGGACTTAAAAACTCAATTTTAACGGTATATCCTGAAAATATTAAAAATTGCATAATTAAAATAAATGGTAAACCAGTTGAAATTGAAAAAAGTTTAAATAATATAAAGAAAGGAGGGTTAAATGGAGAGGTTGAAGTTTTATGGTAGTTTAATTTTTATTATTTTATTTTTTGTAGGGATGAGTTTCTGTGCCGAAAGAATCAGACCTGTTTCTGAAGAGAAGTTGAACGAAATACTGAAAAAAGCACCAATGCCACCAAAAGAAGAAATTGATTTAGGACTTAAAATAAGATTGATTGATTATATTGACTGCACAGACCCTAATGACCCTCATGATTTTATGGACCAAGGGACTTCTAAGATAGTAACAGGTAAAGCAGGAAGATATAGAATTACTGCTCCTCATAGGCATTCTTTTTTTGCTTATGGATATAAGACAGCTGGTCCTGATAATCCAGTTTTAATAGTTGTTGAATATCCTGATGATGAAATAAGAAAGTTTTCAATTATGACACATGATTCAATGAGACCCGCAAGGCCTCATGTAAGTTTTAGTCAGGAAGGTGGTGTTTATACTGGATATCCTTTACCAAATACAAATAAAATGAGATATTTTACACTACTTAATTGGCCTCAGGATAATTGGTCACCTTTATTAATTGTCAATTTTTCAAGACAAGGTGGAGGTGGAGTTGCAAGCAGAATATGGGTATTTGCTGTTGATGAGATAAATTTACTTGAAGTGAATGCACCTGACCCAGATAATCAAAGAAGACTTGAATTATTTGTTCCTCTTGCATTTTTGGCAAAAAGAGATAATTTTGGATGGCAGAGTAAAAAATCAATTGAACATATGGTTGATTATTGTAAAATGGTTGGAATAAATAGAGTATGTATGATGTTTTATGCTAATCAATCCTGGGGTGGAATGGTAACTGTTCCTTCATGGGATGTTCCTTCAGATGGTGGATATCTTGATGATGTTTTAACACAGATGGATAGAAAAGGAGGAGTGGATTTAATAGTTGGAATTGTTGCTGATGGAATGTATGGAGAAATAAAATCAGGCGGGAAATTGGTAAGAGAATTACCGAAGGAAGAGATGAAAAATATAATAATAAAAGGCATTGATGAAATTATTGACAATTATGGGAAGTATAGGTCATTTAAAGGTTTTGCTTTTGGTTCTATGGAAGCAAATGGATTTTTTGAGACATTAAAAAATGCTGGAATTATAAATGATGTAGTAGATCATATAAAGAAAAGAAGATCAGATTTTACAATTTTAACATTTATTGGGAATGCGTATTTACAGGTGCCTTTCTTCCAGCCATTTGAAGATAAAAATAGAAATCGTTCATATCCAACTCCAACAACTTATGAACTTATTTTTAATTGGGAAAAAACTGGTGAGGACTGGTCAAATTATCTTGCAAATACAATATTCAAAAATTGGCTTTCATGGGGATATAATCCAAAAGAAATTCTATCAATAAATGGACTTTCACTTTATGAAAAATATCTACCTGATGACCATAAAATAATTGATAGTTATAGAAATGAGCCAAGAAGTATGATTTATTATGATGTAATGCATTGTGAAGGGAAAAGTAAAAATGTTAATACTCCATATGCAGGAATTTTCAGCACATTTGATGAAGGATGGCTTGGTTTAAGTGAAAATTATAATTTCTGGTATGGGAAATGGTGGACAGCACCTGATTTTAATGCAGCAAGTCCTTATTCAATTATGCCATGGACAATTGCACTTAGCCACAATGATAGATTAGGGATTATGGCTGGTTCATGGAGTATAAAATATTTTGGACATGAAAATACAATGAGAAAATTTGCAAAAGGGTTTAGAGGACTTCCTCCAGTTATTATGCAGGATATAGAAACAGATTCTGATTTGATTAAAGCAAGGTGGATTTTCTATAATGGTAAAAGGTATATTTCAATTATTAACAAAACACCTTTTGACATAAATCTAACAGTTGAAGGAAAACAGATTAAGATTGAGCCATATCAACTTGAGGTAATCGTAGATAGTATCAATAGAAAGCCTAATATAAGAGTAATGCAATCTAAAGAATATCAAAAATGGGTTGAAAACAGGATTAATGATTTTAGGGATTTAGTAAATAAAATTAGAGACATTGATAAAGAAGCAGCACCAGATGTATATTTAAAGGTTGCGAATGAAGCAGAAAAATTATTAAAAGAAGGTAAAATATATTCATCTGATATAAAACTCGGATATGGACTTTATAATGAACTTGCATTAAGATATAGTATTTTAAATCCACAAAGTTTCAAAGCACCAAAAACATCAAATCCACCTAAAATTGATGGAGATCTAACTGACTGGCCAAAAGAAGCAGCAGAATATTTAGCCAATACTGGTGAACATCTACAAAGTAACAATTATTTCCCAAATTCATGGTCTGGTCCAGATGATTTATCTTTAAAAATTAAGTTCTGTAATGATGGAATAGATTTATATATAGGAATTGAAATAACTGATGATAAGATTTTACCAAGAGGAGATTTTCCAGAGAATATGTTTATCTGGTTTTCTCCAAAAAATTATAGAAACTGGAAAGAGAAAGATATTTTAAAACCTGAATTTAATTTGATTTTTAGAATTATTGATAGAAGTGGAAAAGAAGGAGGGATTTTCAATTATGTAAGTAAAGTAATTGAGAATAAATTTATACTTGAAGGTTCAGTTCCATTATCTTCTATATCTTTTGAAAATTCAGTTGGTTTCTTGCTTCAATATAATGACTGTGATGATGCGCCAAGTATGGATAGAAGAA
>JAMWCJ010000104.1 GCA_023818645.1 Candidatus Omnitrophota bacterium
TTTAAAGTGAAAATTAGATGTAAATAAGTGTGTTTATTTCCATTGATTGATTTGCAGAAAGACATATTTTTAAAGTTTTTACTGAATCAAAGTAATTACTTCTTATATCTTTTTTATCTCTATTTATTAAGGTTTCAATAAATGCCTTATCTTCGAGAAAATAAAGGTCCTCATTCCAAATAAATTCTTCATATCTATCAGATGTTATAATTACAATTTTTCTATGTGAGTATTCTATAAGTTTTCTCTTGCATATAAATCTAATTTTCGGGTAGTAGTATCTTGTAATTTCGGGGAATAAAGCATAGGTGCATAAAAGATTTCCACAAATACCATTTTCAAATTCAAATATTGAACAACTTGCATCATCTCCTGTATACAATCTATCTTCAGGGAAAAAACCTCTTACCCTTTTTGTATATACAGATTTTATTTCACCAAAAACATATCTAATCAAATCAATAAAATGGATCGCCTGGTCAACTATCTGTCCTCCTGCTTTCTCTTTATTCTTTATTGAATCAACAAGAGGAATTGTCCAAAACCATTCAGCAGAAATAAATATAATCTTCTCATTTTTCAAAATTTCTTTCAGTTTTTCTACTGCAGGGTCATACCTCATCATAAAACCTACACTATGAATAATATTTTTCTCCTTTAATTTTTTAATAACTCCTTCACATTCTTCTTCTTTTAAAGCAGGTGGTTTTTCAAGAAAGAAAGGCAAATTCTTTTCAATACAATATAAAACAATCTTAGTATGAGTGTCTGCCGGTGTACATATCCAAACACAATCAAGATTTTCTTTTTCTATCATTTCTTTATAATCAAGATAATAATTACAATCAAGTTCTTCTGCCTTTTTCTTTGCTATTTCTTTTTTTATATCACATACAGAAGCGATTTTAACATTTTCAATTTTTTTCAAAGAGGATATATGAGCATTTGAAATTCTTCCAGTTCCAATTATTCCAACTTTTATTTCCATTTTTACCTCCCAATTAGTTTTTCTATAAATTTTTTTGACCTTAAAATATCTTTTCTTCTATCCTCATTAGGTTTTGAATGCATTTCAATTGTCAAAAATCCTTTATATCCTATATCTTTGAGTGCCTTTATATAACTTTTATAATCAACCTCACCAATATCTGCAGGAACATCCCTAACAGAAATTTTACTCTCCCCTTCCTTATAACCATCTTCTCCCCTGATTATATTTTTCGCATGAGTATGAACAATTTTATCCTTTAAAAAATAGACACCTTCAACAGGGTTTTTTCCAGCCCATAAGATATTTGCAGGGTCATAATTTACCTTTAATGATTTTGAATTTACAAATTTTGAAAGTTTTGCCCACATATAATAATCCTTAATAAAACAACTCTCGCTTGGCTCAATTGAAAGATATATGTTATTTTTTTCACAAAGTTCACATATTCTACCTATTATTTCAGCACACCATTTCCATCCATCCTTTTCATTTAAAAAATCTGGCAGTTCCTTTGTTTCAGCAGTTATTATATTTGTTTCCAATAAAATCGCAAATTCAATCCTCTTTTTAAATTCCTCTATTGTCTCCTTTATTTTTTCAGGATTTACAAGATTGGGACCACCACCAATTGCACTTATAACTATTCCATTATCTTTACAAAATCTTAACAATTCTTTTGAATTTTCTATTTTATTTGGCCATATCTGAAATCCATCAAATCTATTTTCTACAATCCATTTTAAATTTTCATTCAAATTTAAAGGTAAATCCTTTTCACAAACACCTATTTTCATTTTAAAATTTTTTCTATATCTTCAATATTTACTACATTCATAAAGAGTGGCTGAGAAAAATCAAAAACTGATTTTTGCCATATTGCATATATTTTTTCACCATCAAAAAGAGTTGAAACATATCTATTTGAACCTGTCCCCTGATCAGAGAAGAACAAAGGGAAATATTTTGTCAATCTATAAATCCTCGGAAATTCATAATCAAATCCATAAGCAACTCCTCCTATCTCTTCACAGGAATAGCCCCTTGGCCTTTTAACTCCTTTTTCTGATTGAGGATGTTCTCTTATACATTCTGCACCATCATAGAAATAAAGGGAAATATCAGGTAAATCTTTAAAAATCCCAATTTTAGGAACAGGTAATCTATCAGTTATTCTTGTAACCGCAACATCCCATGTATATCCTTTTGGTAAAATATCTTTTGAAATTATCTTAAAATTATCATTCTCTTTAACTGCAAGACCTGAATATGAACAAGTCCAACAATATGGATGCTGACAGAAAATCATATATATCTTATTATTCAGGTCAAAAACAACAGGGTCTTTGATATGAAGGTTTTCAGGGTCTTGTGAAATTAAAACATTTCTTATATTTTCAGGACTGATATCTTCTAAACTTTCACCAGTTAATACATCAATTTCCCAGATACCTGTCCCTTCCTTTTGAAATCTCTTAAAATCCCTTGGATAATCTCTCTTTTTTTCGGTTGAAATATATAATTCAATCTTCTCTCCAAAATATATTGAAGAACCTTCTATTGATAAAACTTCTTTACCTTCAACTTCAAGATATTTTTTTATAAATGACTTTATTTTTTTAAAAGTTTTCCCATTATCTTCAGAAACAAATATTGCAAGTTCAAGTCCTCTTTCTCCAACTTCTATCCCGTATCTACTATCTCCAAAATTTCTGTATCTGCCTGTTATTATCAATCTTCCTTCTTTATCCTTTCTTATCTTCCCTCCTCCAAACCAATATCCTTTTTCTCTTTTATATGGCTCAATTATAATTTTTGCTTTCTCCTTATCAATTATCTTTCTTGCCAATTCAATCAGTTTTTCTTCAAAATTTTCCATCTTTACTCCTTGTGATATAATTATTTTAAACTTTTTCAAAATGAGATAAAAATGAAATTAAAACTCATTGTTTTAGGACTTGATGCTCTTGTCCCAAATTTAGTTGAAAGGTTTATGAATGAGGATATTCTGCCTAATTTTAAAAAACTTACAAAAAATGGTGTTTTTACAAGGATAAGGCCAGTAATTCCAGCACAGACACCTACAAATTGGCAAACAATTGTCACAGGAGCAACTCCTGGAACTCATTCTATTGTTATATGGGGAACTCATAGAGAAAATGAAGAAGTTTTTAAAACTTATAGAGGTTCTGCTTTTACTTCAGGGATATGTGAAGGTGAATATATATGGGAAACACTATCAGAAACTGGACAAAAAACTGCGATTTTAAATTATCCAGGATGGCCACCAACAAAAAAGAATGTTGTTTTTGTTGATTATATAGCCGATCCTACACACTCACTTATTGATATTGCAGAACCAACCGTTTATCACAATAATCCAGAGATTGATAAAGAATTTCTTATAAATATTAATCCTGCAAAAAACTGGAAAAATTTACCTTTTAATAACAAAAATCTTTTTGAATTTCAAATTGAAATAGTCCCAACTGATTTAGAAATTGAAAAAAATAGATTATTTTGGTCTTATTATTCCTTCTAAGAAAGGATATGATAGAATTTTAATCTGTAAGGAAAAAGATTATAAAAAGAAAATAGTTGAGTTAAAAAAAGAAAACTGGAGTGAATGGATTGAGGAAAAATTTAAAATTAGTGGTTCTAATAAATATAAAAAAGGTTCTTTTCGTTTTAAATTACTTGAAATTTCAAAAAATGGAAAATTTCTGAAACTTTACAGAACAGACATCTTTCCTTCAGATGGTTCAATATGTAGCAGTAAAAAAATAGGGAAAGAAATAAATAAAAAGTTTGGACCATATATAAATTCAAGCAGGTCATTTTATCTATTTAAAAATAATCTCATAGATTGGAAAACTTTTGAAGAAGTTGTGAAAATGGAGATAACCTGGTGGTCAGATGTTGCTAAATTTTTTATAGAAGAAAATGATTATACTCTTTTTGTATGTCATTGGCACATCCTTGATTGTATGGGGCATGAATTTATCTGGAGAATAGAACCAGAATCTTCTTTTTATAATGAAAAAAATGCACCTAAATATATGGAAATTGTAAGAAAATTCTATAAACTTGCTGATAAATTTGTTGGTGAATTTCTTAAAAAGTTTGATACTAAAAAAACTATTTTTGTTGTTGTTTCTGATCATGGTATGCCTGCAAATAAAAAAGGTGTTTCTTTAATAAATTATTTTTTACCTTATGGTTATCTTGAAAAGACATCCGATGGAAATAATATTGATTGGGCTAAAAGTAAGATCTATATAAATCAAAACCACATCTGGATAAATTTAAAAGGTAGAGAAAAAAACGGAATTGTCGAAAAGGAAGAATATAAAAAATTAAGGAATGAAATTATAGAACTTATGAAAGACCTTAAAGATCCGGAAACAGGTAAACATGTTTTTTCTTTTGTTCTTTCTAAGGAAGAAGCACCTGTTGTTGGATTGTGGGGTAAATACATTGGAGATATTGTTTTCTGTTATTCAGGTGGTTATAGATGGTCAGGTGAAGAGGTTTTAAAAATGAATGAAAAAAGGGTGATTTTCCCTTGTAATGGTGGAAACCATGGGCCAATGATACCAACCTATGAAACAGATTTAACTTCTGTAATGGGAACTTTATTTATATCAGGTCCATGTATTAAGAAGGGACTAAAAATACCAAAGGAGGAACAGTTTAAATACTGCACAACAGATATATCTCCAACTCTCTGTAAAATTTTAAATATAAGAATGCCCTCTCATAATGAAGGAAGAATTTTATATGAATTTCTAAAAGAGACAAAAGAAAAATTGTTAAAAAGGAATTTAAAGGAAATAAAAAGAAATGTAAGAGAAAAAGCAAGAAAAAAACCATTGGAGATAAAACTGAAAGGCGATGTAACAGATGAGAATTAAGTTTTTTTCTTAATAAACTGCATAAAATGTAAAACTAATCTCTATCACAAAACTATGTTAAAATAATCTAAAATTAAAAAGAAAAGGAGTCAACTATATAAATTTAAAAAATGAAAAAATTAATTAAAAAACCGGTTTTCAAAGAGCAAGTGATAAATTTTTCTGAGCAATTTATTAGAAGTA
>JAMWCJ010000105.1 GCA_023818645.1 Candidatus Omnitrophota bacterium
TTTTTATATATCTCGTTAATCTGCGTCATTTGGATTTTATGCCAAGAATTCTTACAAGGTCTCCGGCTTTTTTTATTGCATCTGTTAAATTTTCTATTGTATCTATAATTTCATAAAGAAGAATAATTTTGGCAGGATGAAGATTTTCCTTAATTAAAACTTTAATCAATTCTCTTCTTTTATCATCTCCTTCTTCTTCAAGTGTTTCAATAGTAGCGCAATCCTCAAGTAATTTTTGTATATCATTTTTTATCAAAGCATCTATAGCATCTTTTAATTTTTCACCACCTCTTAGACATATAATTGAATCTGAAAGTAATAAATTTTCCATTTCATCAGATACTTTTTCATTAAAAAATTCGAGTAATCTTGCAACACCCTTTGCACCATCAGCAATGTCATTTAATCCTTCATTTAAAATTAAAAGGTCTTCCCTATCAGGGGGGAAAAGAAGTCCTTTTGAGAGTTCAACAGTAATTTTTCTTCTTATTTCATCTCCTTGATGTTCAAAATTCTTAACGTTTGAAATATGAGTATTTTTTTCTTCATCTTTACCTTTCACAAAAGATTCAATTGCATTTTTCATCTCTTCAACACATTTTAACGATATTTCCACATGTTTCAATTCATCATTCAAAATTTCCCTTTCTTCTTTTTGTCCAAGCCAGAATAGAATATTTCTTGATTTATCCATTTTTTGCCTCCTATATAAAAATATATAAAATTTTTGCAACTACATAAGATATTATACCTGAAATTAAAGGAGTTATCGCCCAAGTTATAATAATTTCCTTTGCAGCTTTAAGATTTATCGTTTTTATTCCTTGATAAATTCCTATTCCCCAGATTGCTCCAACTATTGAATGAGAAGTTGAAACAGGAATTCCAAAGTGAGTATAAAGATGAATATTTAAAGAAGAACCAATTTCTGCTGCAATTGTCATTAAAGGAGTTAGTCTTAAAATATTAAAACCAACAGTTTCTATTACTTTATAACCCCATGTTGAGACACCAATTGCTATAGAAATTCCACCTATCAAAGAAGCAATTTTAGGAGAAAATTTGCCTGTTCCAATTAAAACTCCTGTTGCATTTGCCACATCATTTGCTCCCCATGTAAAGGCAAGATAAGCACTTGTAAGATAAATGAATGAAATAACAAGTTGTTTTTCATATTTTTTGATAATCTTTAAACTGAAAAGAAACTTAATGATTGGAAAAGTCAAAAAGGTAATTATGGCAGAACCGATTGGAGTTAATATCCAGCATATAACAATCTGAATTACCTTATCCCAGCAAATTGGTGTTGAGAGAGAAAGTCCTGCTCCTGCAACCGCACCTACAATTGAGTGAGAGGTTGAAATAGGAATTTTTTTATAAGTGGCTATTGTTACCCATAAACTTGCTCCAAGAATGGCAGTCATACAAATTATGTTGGATATTTCATACGGCAAGAGGTTTAAAGGGACTACTCCTTTACCAATTGTTTTTATAACATTTGAACCAAGAAGGATTGCACCAAGGAAAGAAAAAAAGATAGTTACAATTATTCCGTCTCTAAGTTTCATAATACCTGAGCCAATATCAGCACCTACACAATTAGCAGCATCATTTGCTCCCATTGACCAACCCATATATATTGAAAATAGTAATGAGAGAAAAAGAAACATTTTTAATCCTTTTATTTTTGATTTAAAATATTTTATTACACAATGGACATTATAGCAAATTTTTTAATAGGTATTTCTCTTTCAATTGATGCTTTTTCTATTTCTGTTGTATCTGGTTCAATAATAAGGAAAAATAAAAAATTTAATAGTTTAAAAATTTCTCTTTCTTTTGGTTTTTCGCAATTTATTATGCCAATTTTAGGATGGTATTGTGGAATAAAATTCTTAAAACATATTGCAGAATTTGACAATTTTGTTGCTTTTTTTATCTTACTTATTATTGGAATAAAATTAATTTATGAATCTAAAAAAATTAAAAAAACATTTGATATTACAAAACTTTCAACTCTATCTTTGCTTTCAATAGCAACAAGTATAGACGCTTATGCTGTTGGTTTGACATTTTCTCTTTTAAAAATTGAAATTTTAACTCCTTCTTTAATAATAGGTTTTACCACATTTTCTATCAGTTTGTCCGGTTTTTACATTGGAAATAAAATACAAAAAATTTTCGGAGACAAACTTGAACTTATTGCAGGTATAATTTTAATTTCAATCGCTTTTAAAATATTATTTAACCAATAAAAATTTCTGAATTTGACAAAAATTTATTCATTATTAAAATTATAATAAAAATAATAAATGGAGGTAAAAATGAATGAATTTAAAATGTTTTGTTATCAATGCAGTCAGGCAAGTCAGGGTAAAGGTTGTGTAAATTATGGTGTATGTGGTAAAAATCCAACATTATCAAGATTGCAAGACAATTTAATTTACGGAATAAAAGGTATAAGTTCCTATCTTTATCATGCCAGTGAACTTGGTTATAGAGATGAAAATCTTGAGAAGTTTTTAATTGAAACATTATATTCAACTTTAACAAATGTAAACTTTGATTCAGAAAGATTTATTAAACTTGCTCTTGATGTCGGGAAAATAAATATTGAAACGATGAAATTGCTAAAAAGAGCACATATAGAGACATATGGAGAACCTGAACCAGTTGAAGTATTTACAGGAACAAAAAAAGGGAAGGGAATAATAGTAACAGGTCATAGTTTGAAAATTCTTGAAGAGATTTTAAAGCAGACAAAGAATGAGAATATAAATGTCTATACTCATTCAGAATTACTACCTGCACATGGATATCCCAAAATAAGAAGATATGAAAATCTTATTGGAAATTTAGGGAAAGCATGGTATGATCAGAAAAAATTATTTTCTGAAATTCCTTTTTGTATAATTGGAACTTCTAACTGTGTTTTAGTTCCAAAGGATGATTATAAAGATAGAATTTTTACAACAGGAATTGTGGGTCTTCCAGGAGTCAAGCATATAACTGGATATGATTTTTCGGAAATTATAGAAAAAGCAAAAACATTAACTGATATAGAAGAAAGGAATGGAGATGTAATTTTAACAACAGGGTTTTCATTATCATCAATTTTAACATCAAAAGATAGGATTAAATATTTGATAGAAAATCATAAAATAAGAAGGATTTTTGTAATTGGAGGATGCGATAGTCCATCAGTTAAAAATGAATATTTTAGACAACTTGTTAGAATATTACCAAAAGAAACTCTTATAATTACTCTTGCATGTGGAAAATACCGATTTAACGATTTAGATTTGGGAGAAATAGAAGGTATTCCAAGATTAATTGATATTGGGCAATGCAATGATACAATTGTGGGGATAAATATAATCACTTCATTTGCTGAATTATTTAATGTTAAAGATATAAATGATTTACCAATTTCATATTTTTTAATGTGGATGGAACAAAAAGCAGTAGCAATTTTTTGGAGTTTACTTTATCTTAGAATTAAAGGAATAAGAATTGGACCAGTTTTGCCTGCATGGATAAATGAAGAAATTTTGAAGTATCTAACCGGAGAATTTGATTTGAAGGTTGTTAGTGAACCAGAAAACGATTTAAAAGAGATATTATAAAAAGGAGGAGAGAATGAAAAGAAAGATAATAGAAATTGATGAAGAAAAATGTAATGGATGTGGAAATTGTATACCAAGTTGTCCAGAAGGTGCATTGCAGATTATTGATGGAAAGGCAAGATTGATAAGCGATTTATTTTGTGATGGACTTGGGGCTTGTATCGGTAGTTGTCCACAGGATGCTATAAAAATAGTTGAAAGAGAAGCAGAGCCATACAATGAGAGAAAAACGATGGAAAATATTATAAAAAAGGGCAGAAATACAATTATAGCGCATTTAAAACATTTACATGAACATGGAGAAACAGAATATTTAAAAGAGGCGCTTGAACTTTTAAAAGAAAAAGATATTGAAATTGACCCATCTGAAATTTTTGAAGTTCCATGTTGTCCTGGGATGAAGATTGTTGATAGAAGAGAAGAAGATGAAGAAATTGAAACAGATGTAAAAATTAAATCACAACTTAGACAATGGCCAATTCAATTACATCTTGTAAATCCAAATGCTCCATATTTTAAAAAAGCAGATTTATTGGTTGCTGCTGACTGTACTGCTTTTACTTATGGTAACTTTCATAATGATTTTATAAAAGGAAAAACATTAGTAATTGCTTGTCCTAAACTTGATTCAGGGATTGATAGATATATAGAAAAAATTAAGCAGATTGTTGAGAATAATAATATAAATACAATTACAGTTGCTATAATGGAAGTCCCTTGTTGCAGTGGACTTTTAAAAATTGTTGAAGAAGGGGTTGAAAAAAGTAATAAAAAGGTGCCTATAAAGAAAATAATAATAAGTTTAAAAGGTGAAATTTTAGAGGAAAGTTGGTTATGAAATGTCCAGGACAAGATCCAAGATTTTTAAAAGTTGAGGTTAAAAAATGTATAAAATGTGGATATGCAGTTGAGATATTTACAGATGAAATTAGAGTTAAATGTCCAAAGTGTAAAAGTTATGTATATAGAGAAACTTCATCTTGTATTGATTGATGTAAATATGCCAAAGAATGTATAGGAAAGGAAAAGTGGAATGAGTTGGTTGAAAAGAAAAATTAGATAAATAATCATAAAAACTGACTTTTGACATTTTTAAAATTTAAAGTATAATACTACTAATATGATAATAAAAATAACAAATTAAAATGAAATTCACAACAAAAACAAGATATGGAATAAGAGGATTAATTGAACTTGGTTTAAATTATAAAGGCAGACCTGTTTTAGTTAAAGAAATTGCAAAAAGACAGAATATTTCAGAGAGATATCTTGAACATATTATGCTTGCTTTAAAAAAAGGTGGTATTTTAAGGAGTATAAAAGGTGGTAAAGGTGGATATATGTTTTTAAAAGATCCATCTGAGATCAAAATAAGCCAAATCATTGAAATTCTTGAAGGTCCTTTATCACCAGTTGAATGTGTAG
>JAMWCJ010000023.1 GCA_023818645.1 Candidatus Omnitrophota bacterium
TCTCACAAGAAAAAAACTTCTATAGCAGTAAGATTTTTAATTTAAGTAATGCATGAAAGAAGGTGGTTATAAGATCTCTAAATTTGAGATACATATTAGTAATTCCCATTTTTTGAAAGGATAGAAGGATATATATAAACTAAGAAGATGACAGAATTTCATAGTAGATGTATTTGTAAATTTATGCTATCTTCAATGGATCTAACAAGTAGGATATTAAATTTTTTAAATAAGGAAAAGAAGAAAGTAAAGATTAGAGTGTATAGAAAATGTGAAGGAATATGAGTAAAAGTATACAGGTATTGTAGGTTATCTTATACCTATTGGGTTTCTGTCTAAAAAAAATTTGGTAAAATTAAAAATATGTGTAAAAATAAATTTGAAGAAAATGAAAAAATTGTTAGAAAGGTTCCTTTTGCTTGAGGACTTGACATATATTTTAAAATAAGATAAAATAAAAAGATTATGAGCCCCCATCGACTAGTGGTCCAGGTCACCACTCTTTCAAGGTGGTAGCGCCGGTTCGAGTCCGGCTGGGGGCGTTTTTCTTTTTAAAAAATGAAAAAAATAATTGCTGTATGTGGAAGTAATAAAGGTGATAAAAATCTAACGAAAGAAGTTTTACAAATTGCAGAAAAGATTGGTAATTTAATTGCTGAAAAAGGAGGAATTCTTATTTGTGGTGGACTTGGTGGAATAATGGAAGCAGTTGCAAAGGGAGCAAAAGAAAAAGGTGGTATAACAGTAGGAATCCTTCCATATGACAAATCTAAAGCAAATAAATATATTGATATACCAATAGAAACAAATCTTGGTTTTTACAGAAATTATATCATAATCAATTCAGCAGATGTTATAATTGCAATATGTGGAAGATGGGGAACTTTAAATGAAATATCAATTGCAGTTGCTCTTGGAAAACCAGTAATTTTGATTTCTAATTCAAAAGGAATATGTGAATTATTTAGCAAAAAAGAAGTTCTTGAATATTTTGAAGAAAAACCGTATATAGCAGAAACACCTGAACAAGCAGTTGAACTTGCATTTAAACTAATTAAAAAATAAATCAGTTATCAAAAATTAGGGATAAAAATTCGGAATCTTTAAATTTTTTATCTTTTGTTGTTAAATCTCCAAGACGAACTATTACAATTTTAAGAGAAGGAATAATATATAATCTTTGTCCGCCTGCTCCACAAGCAGCCACTAAATCTTGAGGAATAGATTTTAACCTTGATAATTTTCTCCATCCAACACTGTCTATAATTAAATTTGTAATAAGATTTGCATTTTTATGATCAATTTTCCCTATTAACCACCAGGTTAAACCATAAATTGGATAAACTTCACTTCCTTTAAAACATTCTGACAAAACTTTAGAATCAATTATTTTTTTACCATTTATAGTTCCATCAAGTCGTATAAATTCACCAAATTTTGCCCAATCGCGACCAGTCATATAAGCACCACCTGCTACTTGTGGATTACCGTCTTTAAATTTCATTTTATATTCAATTTTTACTGATAAAGGGTCTAAAATCCTTCTTTTTAAATAACTTTCAAATGTCTCATTTTTTAATTTCAATTGAAAAGCATATGCAAAAATATTATGAGATACACCTCCATATCTGAATTTTTTTCCTGGAGTTTCTACAGATGGCACATTTACAAGGTCTTTCCATGTTAAATTAAGTATATTTTTTAAATCAGGGCTTAAACCACTTGTTAAATTTAGTAAATGCTTGTAAGTAATCCGGGATTTCAATGGGTCATTTTTCCATTCTTCAATAACTTCAGAAACCTTATCATCAAGGTTTATTATACCATCTTCAACTCCTGCTGCTGCAACTATTCCGACAAAACTTTTACTACCACTTGCAAGCCATTGTAATCTATCCGGTGAACCTTTACCAGTATATTTTTCAAAAATAATATTGCCATCGTACATAATAATCATACATTCACCTTCTCTGTCTTTATGATATTCAAATGCCTTTTCTATTTTCTCACTTTTTACCGTACATTGACTGAAAAGATTGAATACGAAAAGCAAAAAGATTGTAAAAATTAAATTTGCCATTTTGACTCCTTTTTAAATTTAGATATTTTTAAATTTAAAAAGTTTAGTTTAATAAATTTTTATGAGATAAGAAAACAAATAAATACAAGTTGATTTACATAAAGGACGGTTATTATTACCACATTTTGGAGAAACAATACATGAGGGACAACCCATTTCGCATTTACAATTTAATACTGAACTATAAGCAATTTTAATAATTTCTTCTATTCTTTCAAATCCAAGTTTTGTAATTCCAATTCCTCCTGGATAACCATCATATATAAAAATTGTTGCTTTTTGTGTCTGCTGGTGAAAGGTAAAAGAATAACCACCAATATCAAATCTATCACAAGTTATAACAAGAGGGAAAATACCTATCATTGAATGTTCAACAGCATGAATACCACCTGAAAAATCCATTCTATTCTCTTTTAGTTCATAAACAATTTGATCAGGAATTTCAATCCAGAGAGATTGTGTTTTAAATTTTTGTGAAGGTAAATTTAACATATAAGTTCCTATTAATGTCTTATCTTTTTCTCTTCTTTTTTCATAACTGATAACCTGTTTTGTAACTTCTATTTCTCCAAATTTTATTTTGATTTCTTTATCTTTTTCTTTATCAATATTAAGTATATCTATTTTTTCCCACCAGTTTGTTTGGGTATAATAATCATCATAATTTCTTTCAACAACTACCATCTTTTTTTCAAAATTTATAGATATCACTTCATATTTTTTACCTTTATGTAAATAAATTGCTCCTGGATGACATTCAAATAAAACTTTATCCTCTTCTATTTCTCCTATCTGTTTTCCATCATCTATATCAAAAATTGAATAAATCTCTCCTACACTTCTTAAATTTAAATCCCAGTGAATTGGTCTTCCTGAATAAAAATATCTTCCATCCTTTGTCTTTGAAAATTTTTCTCTTTCAATTGTCTTATTCAATATATCTCCATAAAATTTTTTATCATCCTTTAAACTTAAAGGATATTCATAAGAAGCACATTTTATATGAGTGGATGAAATAATCTCATTTTCAAAATTTATTATTACATCTTCAAACTGTCTTTTAATAAATTCATCTGGATTTCTTATAAAATACTGGTCAAGAGCATCTTCAAGTGCAATAAAAATAACAACACCTTCTCTTTTCCTTCCAACTCTTCCAATTCTTTGCCAGGTACTTATTGCTGTCCCTGGATAACCAAACAAAATACATACATCAAGATAACCAACATCAATTCCAAGTTCAAGAGCGCTCGTTGCTATAACTCCTTTTAAATCTCCAAAAAACAACTTTCTCTCAATCTCCCTTCTTTCTTCTGGTAAGTATCCTGCTCTATATGAAGAAATTAAATTTTCTATCTTTCTATCACTTTTAACAGTTGACAATTGTAATAATTCTGCGGATTTCCTGCTGTTTGTAAATAGGATAGTTGATAGTCCATAATTTATACTTTCTTTTAATAGATTAATTGCTTGAGTGTAATAAGATCCAAACTGCGAATCCCAGAAAATTATATATTTTTTAGACAATGGAGAAGAACTTTCATTCACAACAGAAAATTTAACTCCGACAAGTTCCTCTGCAAATTTTTCAGGACGATTTATTGTTGCAGAAAGTAAAATGAATTGTGGATTGCTTTGATATAAATTTAATATTCTTCTTAACCTTCTTATTACATGACTTACATTGCTTCCAAAAATCCCTCTATATGTATGTACTTCATCTATCACAACAAATCTCAATTTTGAAAAAAATGGTCTCCATTTATCATGGAAAGGCAAAATTCCTGTATGTAGCATATCTGGATTTGTTAAAATTACATTTGGGAAATTTGCTCTTACCTTTTTTCTTATATCTTCTGGTGTATCTCCATCGTAAATCTCACATTTTGCAATTCCAAATTCTTTTAATGTTTTAAGTTGATCCTGGGTCAATGCTTTTGTTGGGAAAATATAAAGAGATTTAATATCCGGATTTTTCAATATTTCATTGTTAACAAAGGCATTATAAATTAATGATTTTCCACTTCCTGTTGGTGTTGTAACTATAATATTTTCTCCTTGATTTAATCTTTCTAATCCCTCTTTCTGATGCAAATAAACTTTCTCAATTCCATTATTTTTTAACCTCTCTTTTAATGGTTGTAGAATAAAATTAGGCAAAGGATAAAATTTCCCTTCTCTTTCTTTTATCTCAATTACCTTTACAACTTTTTCTCTATATTTTTTTATTATCTCTTCAACAAACTTTTTAATATTTTGTCTCATATCTATATCTTATAACAAAACAAAAAAATTAACCAGATTTTGAAATAAGTACTGTTTAATTTTAAAAATTAGCAGAACCATATAAAATTGGAGAGATAAAAATGAAACAAATTTTTTATTAAAAAATTTCTTTATTAAATTTTACATTTATACAATCTTTCAAGAATTAAAATAAGAGAGATTAAATTTGTGTGAGATGGGGAGGCAAAAAATGAGTATTGCTAAAAGCACATCACTCCTTCTTTCCCAGCGGCCACCTACGAGGTGGGAAAGAGGGAAAAAAGATTTTCAAGGAGTTTTTCTATAATTTTTTCTTCTGGGTATGTTCCAATTATTTTACCTTTTTTAAATAAGACCCACTTTTTATCTCCACCAGCAATCCCAATATCTGCCTGTTTTGCCTCCCCTGGACCATTGACAGAACAACCCATAACAGCAATCTTCAATCTTCTTATTTCTGGATTATCTTTTTCAATTTTCCCGATCTCTTTTTTTACATCTTCTAAAATATCTTTCAAATTTACTTTCATTCTTCCACACATTGGACAGGATATAATCTCTGGTTCAAAAGTTCTTAAATTTAATGCCTGTAATATTGACTTTGCGACTTTAATTTCTTCTTCAGGTGGTGCTGTTAATGAAACTCTTATTGTATCTCCAATCCCTTCATTTAATAAAATCCCTATTCCCAATATTGATTTTGAAATTGCCAAATAACCACTCCCTGCTTCAGTTATTCCAATATGTAATGGATATTTATAAATTTCTGATATTTTTCTATAGCATTCAATCGTTTCTTTAACATATGGTGTTTTTAATGAAATTACAATTGAAAAAAAGTCATTATCTTGAAAAAAATCTACTATATTCTTTGCTGTCTCTATTAATGAACTTACAATATCCTCTTTTATTTTTACAGACCCTGAATTTAAACCTATCCTTATCGGAACATTATACTCCTTTGCTATTTTTATTATTTCTTTTATATATTTTTTATCAATATTTCCTGGATTTATCCTAATTTTATCTATTCCTTTTTCAATAGAGATTTTTGCAAGATACCAGTTATAATGGATATCTGCTATAAATGGAATTTTAAACTCTTTTTTTAAAATAGGGATTGAATCTGTATCTTTTTCATTTAAAATTGAAAATCTAATTATTTCAGCACCATAATTTATCATCCTTTTAATCTGATTTCTCATAAGATGAAGATTTGAAGTAGGGACTTTTGTCATCCCCTGAATGATTACTGGATTATCTCCACCAATATAAAGGTTACCTATTTTAATAACTTTTGTATTTCTCATTTAAGTTTTAAATTCCTTTCAAAAATTCTTCCGATATCCTGATATGTTATATAAACTGCAAATAAAATTAGAGAAACTGCTCCTACATTCTGAATTATCTGTAGCATTTTTTTACTTGGTCTTTTTCTCCTGATCCTTTCAATTAAAAGTCCAAAAATATGGCCTCCATCAAGAACAGGATAGGGAATAAGGTTTATAATTCCAAGGTTTATACTTAATATAGCCATAAATTGTAAATAACTTACAAACCCAACTTTCCATGCAGCAACTGCTATTTCAGATATACCAACAGGTCCTGTGAAATGTTTTATAGATAATCTTCTCTGAAATAGCAATTTCAGTCCAAATAAAGTTGTTGAAGATATATTATAAAATTCTTTAAAACTTTTTAAAATTGCAAGATGTAAAGGATACTTTTCAAGTTTTTCCTTTGGTAAAATTCCTATAATATATTCCACTACCTTTTTGCCTCTCATTTCAATTTCATAAGGTGCAGGTTTTATATTAAATACCAGAATCTCATTATTTCTCTTAATTTTCAGATTAACAGGAGCATCTTTATTCTTTTTTGTAAACTCTTTAATCTTTAAAGTAACATCTAACCAGTTTTTACATTTTTCTCCATTTACTTCAAGAATCTCATCCCCTATCTTTAAACCACTCTTTTCAGCAGGAAAATTCTTTATAAATTCACCTATTTTTGTTCCTTCATAACTTATTGTACCAATTAAAAAAACAGGGATTAAAATGAGAAAACCAAAAATAAGATTATTTAGAGAACCAGCAAACAGGATTTTACTTCTTATTCCAGGGCTTTTTCCCATATATTCCCAATTCTCAAACTTTTCCTTATCAATTTCTTCACCTGCAAGTTTAACATATCCACCAAAAAGAATAAGTGAAATAGTATAAATTGTATCTCCTATCTTCTTTTCAAAAATTTTTGGGCCAAAACCAATAGAAAATTTTTCAACCTTTACTCCATTCCTTTTTGCAACTATAAAATGACCGAACTCATGAATTGTTATTAAAACTGAAAAAAGTATAATCAAAGCAATTATAGGACCAATCATTTCTGCCCTCCCACAATTTTTTCAATTTGATTTCTTGCCCAGTTATGATAATAAAAAATATCTTCAATATTTAACTTTTCTTTATATTGATGGCTTTGAACAACTTTTTCTACATATTTTAAAATATCTTGAAATTTTATTTTCTCTTCTAAAAAATATTCAACGGCTCTCTCATTTGCTCCATTCAAAACAACAGGATGTGAACCTTTTCTTCTTATCGCTTCTTTTGCAAAATTTAACCATTTTGCATTCTGATTTACTGTCTCAAAATTCAATCTTTTAATTTTACCAAAATCTATATATTTTAGTCCAGAATTCACTCTTTCAGGATAATTTAAAACATAATTTATCGGTGACTTCATATCTGGAATAAATCCAACAAATTTAGAAGTCCCATCTATAAACTCAACTATTCCATGTATAATTGCTTCTGGATGTATGACAACATCTATCTGATTTTCATTTAAGGAAAAAAGATAATGTGCTTCTATAATTTCAAATGCTTTATTCATCATTGTTGCTGAATCAACTGTAATTTTCTTTCCCATTTTCCATACTGGATGGGTAAGTGCTTCTTTAATATTTATATTTTTCTTTCTTTTTCTATATAAAGGACCACCAGAAGTAGTTAAATAGATTTTTCTTAAATTTTTGTTTTCATATTTTATAATTTGAAAGATTGCATTATGTTCACTATCAATAGGTAAAATCTCAAAATAATAATCCTTTCTCATTTTCTCAATAATTTCTCCTCCTGCAACAAGAATTTCTTTTGTAGCAAGTGCAACCTTCTTTTTATTTTTTATACATTCTATAAAAGCAGGAAGCGTTTTTATACCAGGAATTGCAAATATATAAAAATCACCTTCTTTTAAATTAGCAATTTCAATAAGCCCCTGTTCACCAAAAAAAAATTTAATTTTTTTATATTTTCTCTCTAAATTTTCGTCTTTCTCTTCAAGGTAGGCATATTTTGGTTTAAATTCTTCTATCTGTTTTACAAGTAGTTTTTTATTTTTTTTACAGGCAAGACACAAAACATTAAATTTCTCTTTCTGTCTACTTATAACTTCAAGAGCATTCTGTCCTATTGTGCCTGTTGAACCATAAATTATAACATTTTTCATTTTTTAAATTGCCCCAAATTTTCTTTTTCTTCTTTGATAATCTAAAAGTGCTTTTAAGAATTCTTTCTCATCAAAATCAGGCCAGAGAACTTTTGTAAAATAAAATTCAGAATATGCAGATTGCCATAATAAAAAATTACTTATTCTTTTTTCTCCACTTGTTCTTATTATCAGGTCAGGGTCAGGAACATCTGGAAGATAAAGAAATTTGCTTAATAACTCCTCATTTATTTCTTTTTCACTATGCCCACTTTTAATTATTTCCTTAATGCCATCAATTATTTCAGTTCTTCCTCCATAATTTATAGCAAAGATTAAATTAAGACCTGTATTTCTCTTTGTTAAAATTTCAACATAATCTATTATTTCTATAAGGTTAGGAGGTAACTCCTGTATTCTTCCAATAAATCTAACTCTGACATTATTTTTATGCAAATTTTCTCCTTCTTCTCTTAATTTTTTTTCCATTAACGAAAAAAGAAATTCTATTTCTTCCTTTGGTCTTTTCCAATTTTCTGTTGAGAAAGAATATAAAGTTAAATATTTTATATTATACTTATTTGCTGCTTTTACAGTCCTCCTAACTGCTTCTATCCCCTCCTTATGACCAAAGATTCTTGGAAGGTTTCTTTTTTCTGCCCATCTACCATTTCCATCCATAATAATTCCTATATGACAAGGAACAATCTTTAATTTTTCCATTTTTTAAAGATGAAATTTCTCTCCAAAATATACACTTCTTGATTCTGGATGGTTTAAAATTTGTTCTGGAGTTCCCTCTATTAATATTTCTCCCTCATAAATTAGATATGCTCTATCTGTTATTTTCAGTGCTTCTCTTACATTATGGTCTGTCAAAAGTATTCCAATATTCTCATTCTTTAAACTTAAAATAATATCCTGAATCTCACTTACTGTTTTTGGGTCAATTCCTGAAAATGGTTCGTCAAGAAGAAAAAAATCAGGTGAAAATGCCAAACTTCTCGCTATTTCAAGACGTCTTTTTTCTCCTCCTGAAAGATTACCTGCAATTTTATCTTTAAGATGATAAATTTCAAGTTTTTTCAAACATTTTTCTATTATCATTTCCCTTTCTTCTTTTCTTCTATAAAAATCTTCAAGAACAATTTCAAAATTTTCTTTAACTGTTAATTTTTTAAATATTGAAATTTCTTGAGGTAAGTATGTAATACCTTCTCTTGCTTTTTTCCATGTCGGAAGATGTGTTATTTCCTTATTCTCTAAAAATATATTGCCTGAATCAGGGGAAAGGAAGCCCATTATTATCTCAAAAGTAGTTGTTTTTCCTGCTCCATTTGGTCCAAGAAGTCCAACAATTTCTCCTTTTTTAACATTCATTGATAGACCTTTTAAAACTACTTTATTTTTAAACGATTTTTTAAGGTTTTTTATTTCAAGCATTTTTTAAAGTAAGGTATCAAATTTTTCTTGATATTTTTTAATTCCAAGATGTTTATATGCAAGTTCTGTAGCAACTCTTCCCTGAGATGTCTTTTTGAGAAATCCCTTCCTTACAAGAAAACTTTCATAAACTTCTTCAATTGTGGTTGGTTCCTCTCCAATTGCTATTGATAAACTTTTAACGCCAACAGGTCCTCCATTAAATTTTTTAATTATAACTTCAAGAATTTTTTTATCCATTTCATCAAGCCCTTCCTCATCAATATCCATTTTGTTCAATGCCAATATAGCAATTTCTCTATCTATAAGCCCCTTTCCTTTAACTTCAGCATAATCTCTAACTCTTCTTAATAGTCTATTTGCAACTCTCGGTGTGCCTCTTGCCCTTTTTCCAATTTCTTCTGCTCCTTCTTCATCTATTTTTATATTAAGTATTTTTGCAGACCTTTTTATAATTTCTTTAAGTTCTTCATCTGAATAATAGTCAAGTCGGTGAAGTATTCCAAATCTATTTCTTAAAGGTGAAGTCAAAAGTCCTATTCTTGTTGTTGCTCCACATAAAGTAAATGGTTTTAAGGGTATTTTAACACTCCTTGCTTTAGGTCCTTCTCCAATAACTATATCTATAACGAATTCCTCCATTGCACTATAAAGAAATTCCTCAACATTTCTTGGTAAACGATGAATTTCATCTATAAATAAAACATCTCCCTTTTCAAGGTTTGTCAAAATCCCAGCAAGGTCTCCAACTTTTTCAATAACAGGACCTGAAGATGCTTTTATATTAACGCCAAGTTCATTCGCTACAATATATGCAAGTGTTGTTTTACCTATTCCTGGTGGTCCATAGAACAAAATGTGATCAAGAACTTCTTTTCTATTTTTTGCTGCTTCTATAAAAACCTTTAAATTTTCTTTAACTTTATTCTGACCAATAAATTCATTAATCTTTCTTGGCCTTAATGTATTTTCGTAAGTTAAATCCTCATTCTTTATCTCCGGAGAAGTCATCCTTTCATTCATTTCAATCTCCTCAATGCTTCTTTTATCAATTCTTCCAGAGAAATCTTTCCACTTTTTTCTTTTATTATTTCATTTACAACTCCAATTGCTTCTTTTCTTTTATACCCTAAAACTACAAGTGCTTCAACAGAATTGTTTAAAAGTTCTCTTTCTTTATTATTATCAACTAAAACTGGAATTTTTTCAATTTTTTGTTTTAACTCAACTATCATCCTTTCTGCTGTTTTTTTTCCAATCCCAGGCACATTTTTAAAAAAAGAAAGATTTTCAGTAATTATTCCTTGATAAATCTCTTCAATTGTTAAACCAGAAAGAATTCTCAAGGCAACTTTTGGACCAATTCCTGGAACTGTGATAAGTAATAAAAACAATTCCCTTTCTTCCTTCTCTATAAAACCATATAGGTTAATTTTATCTTCTGAAATTTGTTGATATATATAAAGTAATACTTCCTCGCCTTCCTGGATTTTCTCTGATGTCTGTAATGATACTTCAACAAAATATCCAATCCCATTACTTTCTATAACTACATAAGTCGGTGTTTTTAAAAAAATTTTACCTTTTATAAAATATAACATTTTCCTTTAATTTAAAAAGAGCAGATATAGCAGTCGCAGTAGCATCGGTTTCTTCAAAGTTTTTGAAATTATAACAATTCGTTAGATGCTCAATCATAAATTTTACCTGTTCCTTTGTTGCTCCACCTTTTCCTGTAATAAGTTGTTTAATTTCTCTCGGAGGTATAAGAATAAATTTTATATTATTTGTTATGCAAAGACCTATAATTCCACCTATAAGTATCCCTATTTTCAAAGCAATCTGGACATTCTTAGCAACATATATCTCTTCAATTGAAATTAAATCTGGTGAAAAACTCTTTACCAATCTCTCAAAATTTTTTAAAAGATATTCAATTTTACTTTCATAATTTAATTTTAAGGAAGGAATAAAAACTCCACTTTCAAGCAAATTTAAATCTTCTCTAATAACACTGTAACCTAATTTTTTAATTCCCGGGTCTATACCAATTATTTTCAATTCCTTTATTTTGATACCTTTTCAAGTATTTCGTCTGATATATCAAAATTCGCATATACATTCTGGACATCTTCTGACTCTTCAAGTTCATCAAGAAGTTTTAAAAGAGTTTCTGCTTGTTTTCCCTCAAGGTGAACTGTATTTTTAGGAATATATGTGATACTCGCATTTTCTATTTGTATATTGTTTTGTTCTATGCTTTTTTTTACATTTTCAAAGTTTTCAACAGAAGTTATTATTTCATATGTATCTTTCTCTGTCTTCATATCATCTGCTCCAGCATCAATTATAATCCCCATAAGTTTATCCTCTTCTACATTTTCTTTTTTTACAATTATCAAACCTTTTCTTTCAAAAATCCAGGAGACACTTCCAGCACCAGCAAGATTACCATCATGTCTTGAAAATATTGACCTTATTTCTGAAGCACTTCTATTTTTATTATCAGTTAAAACCTCAACAAAAATTGCTACACCTCCTGGACCATATCCCTCGTATGTAACCTGCTCATAATTAACTCCTCCCTCCTCACCAGAACCTTTTTTTATTGCTCTTTGAATATTATCGTTAGGCATATTTACACTCTTTGCTTTTTCTATTGCAATTCTTAATCTTGGATTTGTTTCTGGATTTGGGCCTCCTGTTTTTGCTGCAACCATTAGTTCTCTTATTATTTTTGTAAATATTTTGCCTTTTCTCGCATCCATTGCCATTTTTTTATGTTTTATACTATGCCATTTAGAATGTCCAGACATATACCCTCCTTTTTATTTTTCCTCTTTTAATTTTTTCCAGAACTCTTTTGCACTCAAATTCTCTATTATTTTTCTAAACTCTTCTATTTCTTTTTTGTCTATTGGACTATCAAACTTATTTGTTTTAATAAATTCCTCACTATTATAATATTTTACAACATCTTCACTTTCAAGTAAATCTTCGGAAGCAAAGATTGGTGCTTCACATCTTAAAGCAAGAGCAATTCCATCACTTGGCCTACAATCAACTCTTTCTATTTTTCCATCTATTTCAATTACAAGGTCTGCATAATAAACATTTTCTTTTAAAGAATGAATTTCAAGTTTTTTAATTTTTCCTTTAAGTTTTTCAACCAAAATCTTCATCAAATCATGTGTTAAGGGTCTTGGGAATTCTGCTTTTTCAAGAAAAATCAAAATTGATTGTGCTTCATAAATTCCGATAACTATTGGTAAAATTTTCCCATTATCGCTTTTTAATATAACAATTGGAGTGTTAGTTAAAATATTTAATATAACTCCATCAACATACACTCTCCTCATAATTAAGATTCGCCCCCTTTTTCTTTTTTTCTTTGCTCAATTATTTTTGACGCTATATGTGAAGGAACCTCTTCATAATGAGAAAATTCCATTGAATAAGTCCCTTTTCCGCTTGTAAGGGATCTTAATTCATTTGTATAGTTTGACATTTCAGCAAGTGGAACTTGTGCTTTTACAATCTGAAAATTACCACTTGTTGTCATATCAAGAACTTTCCCCCTTTTAGAATTTATAGTTCCTATAACATCTCCTACATTTTCAGAGGGCACTCTTATTTCAACATTAACGATTGGTTCAAGTAAAATAGGTTTTGCATTGGCAACTGCTTTCTGTAATGCCATTGAACCTGCAATCTGAAAAGCAATATCAGAAGAGTCAACTACATGATAACTTCCATCATAAAGAATAACCCTTATATCTACAATTGGATAATTTGCTAAAATACCTTTTTTCATTGCATCTCTTACTCCTTTTTCAACTGAAGGAATAAAATTTCTCGGAATTGCACCTCCAACTATTTTATCAACAAATTCAAAACCACCACCTCTTGGCAACGGTTCTACTCTGATAAAACAATGTCCATACTGGCCTCTTCCACCTGTTTGTCTTTTAAATTTACCCTCTGCTTCTGTTGTGGCTGTTATTGTTTCTTTGTAAGCAATCTTAGGAATACCTTTTTCTACCTCAACCCCAAATTTATTTTTAAACTTATTTACTGTAATATCAATATGTAAATCTCCCATGCCTGAAATTATAGTTTCTCCTGTTTCTTCATCTCTGAAAATTCTAATAGTTAAATCTTCTTCTGCTATTCTTCCTATGGCATTACCAAGTTTATCCTCTGTCCCTTTAATTTTCGGTGCAATTGAATACGAAACTGCTCCTTCTGGAATATGAGGTTTTTCAAAAATAATACTTGAGTTCAAATCACAAATCGTATCAAATGTCTGTGAATTAAGTTTTGCTGCTGTAACTATTTCTCCTGGATAAACAACTTCAACAGGTTCCTGTTTTCTACCCTGCATTCTAAATAATTGTCCGACCCTTTCTTTTATCCCTTTCGTTGAGTTTAAAAATTGAGAATTTGAGAACATTTTACCACTTAAAACTTTTATGTAAGAAAGGCGTCCTGTAAATGGATCAAAAATTGTCTTAAATATTATACCTGTAAATGGTTGTGTTTCTTTTCTTTCTATTAAAAGTTCCTGATCATCCTGGTTTTTAGATTTCAAAGGAGGTAGTTCATCAGTTGAAGGAACAAAGTTTAATATAAAATCAATTAATTCTTCTATTCCTAATTGATTTAAAGCAGAACCAAATAAAACAGGAAAAACTCTCCTTTCAATAATGCCTTTTTTTAATGAGTTTGTTATCTCTTCTTTTGTAAGTTTTGCACCTTCAAGATATTTTTCCATTATAGAATCATCTAATTCAGCAAGTGTATCCATTGATTTATGAAAAAACTCACCAAATTCACTGTTAGATAGGTCTTCATTTTCAAAAATATCTTTAACTCCGTTGAACTTCCCGTTCTCAAAAACAGGATAGTTAATCAGGATAACTTTATTTTTAAAAAATGAAAAAAATTCATTAATCACTTTCTTAATGTCTACTTCAGGTACATCAAGTTTATTAACAAAAATAATTGTTGGAAGATTTTTTTTACTTATCATTTCCCATATTTTTTCAGTTCCGACTTCTATTCCTTCAACCGATGATATATTTAAAATTGCTACATCAGAAACTTCAATGCCAGAAATCTGTTCTCCAACAAAATCAATATATCCTGGGACATCAAGAAGATATATAATGTTATCGCCTTTCTTTATATATCCAGTAGTAAGATTTATACTTATCAATCTTGTTTTTTCTTCATCGTCAAAATCAAAAGTTGTATTACCTTGGTTTATATCTCCCATCCTTGTTATCATACCTGTTTTATAAAGCATTGACTCTCCAAGAATAGTTTTACCTGATTTTGTACTTCCAAATAATCCAATTGTCCAAACTTTTCCCATTTTTCTTACTCCTTTCTAATTATGTCAGAATTTTACATTTTTAAATATTATACTCCATTTGTAAAAACTTGTGAAACTTCTTAAAAATTAAATTTACTTTTATGCCATTCCCACCTCGTAGGTGTCCGGTGGGAATGATTGTCTCTCTTAATATTCCATTTATACCATTTTAGGTTCCATTAAGTCAATAAATTGTGAAATTTCAAAATATGATGGTTGACAAGGTGCCACCTTTTTATTTAAATGAACATAAGTGAAAAAAGAACCAAAAACAAGAGGGATTAATCGTTCATAAATATTACCTCCCATTGGAACAACAATTAAATTTGTCTTTTTTGAATATCTATAAGTGAATTCTATAAGAGTAAAAAGATGTTTTTTCGTTGTTATTTTTGTTGCAATTTTTATCATATTTGCTTGATACTTTTTACCTTTCTTGACAATTTTTTTTAATATATTGATGTCTGGTGTCTTTTTAAAATTATGATAAGATAGAATAATTTCTTTCTTCTTACTTTTACAAATTTCACACACTTTATCGCAAATATTACTTTTAATCTCAACATCAATTATATCAACAAAATCACTTATTTGTCTATAAATATCAAGTCGTTTTTTATCAGACAAATAGAAGTAATCTTCACCCGCTTCTTTATACCACCTTAAAGTTCCTATTATTTTATTATCTCCAATTCTCTTGACCTTTTTTATCCATTCTATCAACTCATCTTCAGTGTGCGTCTTCAAAAACAGATCTATTCTCAATTCTAAATATTTGACTTTATTTAAAGTTTCATATAAAACTTTTTCTTCTTCATCTCCTGTAAGAACGATTATAAATTTTTCTCTTAAATTTTCCATCTTATATTTCAAATCCTATATCAAGTTTTGATTTAGCAAGAATATAACTATTATAAAAAACTTTATTCACATCTTCAACCTTAACTCCTGCTGAAATCACTATTTTTTTTGCAATTTCGTCTGTTATTAAATCTTCAGGAGAATGAGCATCTGTATTTAAAATTAGTGGAAAACCATATTCATACCACAGCCGAACTATATGTCCATTTGATAGAGAATGTCCTCTTCTTGTGGATATCTCAATATTTATTTTTCTTTCTAAAGCGATTTTTGCTTCATCTTCACTTAATATACCTGGATGAGCAAGGATATCAATATCACTTTCAAGTGCCTTTTTATTGGTCCCTTTTGTAACCGGTTCAACTATAGTTTCTCCATGAACAACAATAATTTTAGCTCCAAGATTTCTTGAAATTTTTGCAATATTGGGGATATCAATTGGGTTCACATAAGTTATTTCAACTCCGGGAATTGCTTTTATTCTAAAATTTAAATTTATTTTTTCACAGACTCTTATTAATGCAGGAATAACAAAATCAATATTTGAAAAATCAATATGGTCTGTTAAAGCAATAACTTTATACCCTTTTTCATCTCCTCGTCTTGCAAGTTCACTCGGAAGCAACTCTCCGTCACTTAAAATTGTATGTGTGTGCAGGTCTATCATTTTGTATCCCTTTTTGGTATTTTTATCTCTTTCACTAAAACATCAACATCTAAAACCTTCAATCCGCTTATTTTTTCTACTTCTTCCTTTATTCTTCTCTGTACTTGATATGTGATTTCAGGAATATTTGCTCCATAGTCCACAGCAATACTGAGTTCAAAACTAACCTCCCCTTCACCAAGTATTACTTTTATTCCTGTTTCTCGTTTTTTTCCAAATATTTTTTTTATTCCGCCTACCAAACCTGTTATAACTCTATGAACCCCTGGAACACTTGTAGCAGCAACACGCGCAATTGAAGCAAGAACATCATTATCTATTTTTACTTTTCCAAGTTCCTTTTTCTCTTCTACCATTTAACTACCTCCTTTTGTTCACCTTCTGAAACAATCTTATCAACAAAACCAACATAATATCTTCCCGAAAGAAATATTGGATGTGAAATAATCTTTTTATATAAAGGAACAGTGGTTTTTATTCCATTAATAACAATTTCTTCAAGGGCTCTTTTCATTCTTTCAATCGCTTCCTGTCTTGTTTTACCGTAGGAGATAATTTTTGCAATTAAACTGTCATAATAAGGAGGAACATAATAACCTTCATAAATATGTGAATCTACTCTTATACCAGGACCAGATGGTAAAACCAATTTTTTTATTTTTCCAGGTGATGGCATAAAATTATTTTCAGGGTCTTCTGCGTTTATTCTACATTCAATTGAGTAATAATTTATTTTTATATCTTTCTGTGAAAAATCAAGTTTTGAATTATCGGCAATTTTAATCTGGCTTTTAACAAGGTCTATTCCTGTAACACATTCAGTAACAGGATGTTCTACTTGAATTCTTGTATTCATTTCTATAAAGTAAGGATTTTTATCCTGATCTACAAGAAACTCAATGGTCCCTGCATTTCTATACTTTATATATTTTACTATTCTTTTAGCATATTTCTGTAATTTCTTCCTTAATCTATCATCAACAAATGGTGATGGACTTTCTTCTATTAATTTTTGATGTCTTCGTTGAATTGAACAGTCTCTTTCAGGGAAAACATAAATATTTCCTTTATTATCGCATAAAACTTGAATTTCAATATGTCTTGGTCTTTCAATAAACTTTTCAATATATAATGATCCCTCTCCAAAAGAAATCTTTGCTTCTTCCTGACAGGTATACCACATTTTTTCAAATTCCTCAATTGTATACACTTTTCTCATTCCCCTCCCACCTCCACCTGCAGAGGCCTTAATCATAATTGGAAAACCAATCTTTTGAGCATGGGATAATGCTTTTTTTAAATTATTTTCTTCATAACCAGGGATAACAGGAACTTTTGCTTTTTGGGCAATTTTTTTTGCAAGTGACTTATCACCCATCATTCTTAAATTTTCAGCAGTTGGACCTACAAAAATGATTCTTGTAGCATTACATATTTCAACAAACTGTATATTCTCAGATAGAAATCCATATCCAGGATGAACTGCATCTGCTCCAGTTATTTCTATAGAACTTATAATTGAAGGGATATTTAAATAACTTTCCTTAGGATTTGCTGGTCCTATACATATTCTCTCATCTGCAAGAAAAACAGGTAAAGAATATCTATCACCTTCAGAATAACCTATAACAACTGGAATTTCTAACTCTTTACAACCCCTTATAATTCTTAAAGCAATTTCTCCCCTATTAGCAACAAAAAGCTTCTTTATCATTTTTCAATTTGAATGGTGAAAAGAACCTGTCCATATTCAACTGGCTCCCCATTTTTAACAAGAATATCTTTGATTATTCCGTCATGGTCAGATTTTATTTCGTTCATAACTTTCATTGCTTCAACTATACATAAGACATCTCCTTTCCTGACAGGCTTCCCTTGTTCAACAAAAGGAGGGCTCGTAGGAGAAGGTGCTCTGTAAAAGGTTCCAACAAGAGGAGATTTAACATAAACAATATTTTCAACTTCCTGAACAGTATGTCTTGATTCTTCAACTATTCTATCAATATCTACTTTAGGTCTATCTTCAATAAACCTTTTTTCTTCTATTATAGTTCCTTTTTTGCCCAAAATTAAATGAAAATCGCCTTTTTTTACTTCAAGATATTCTAAACCATATTCTTTCATAAAGTCAGCATAAATTTTTAATTCTTCTGGTTTCATTTTTAAATTAAACCCTTGTTATATATTCTCCAGTTCTTGTATCTATCTTTATAATATCACCAACCTCAATAAATAAAGGGGTCTGAACAATAAGACCTGTTTCAACTTTCACTCTTTTCCTGCCCCCTTGAACTGTATCTCCTTTATAACCAGGTTCTGCTTCTATAACTTTTAAATCAACAGTTAAAGGAAGTTTTATATCTATTATTTTACCTTGATAAAATAAACCGATTACCTCTAAATTTTCTTTAAGATAGAACTTTTTATCTCCAATTATTTCCAAACCAAGATGAAACTGGTCATAATTAGAGTTGTCCATAAAATAAAACAATTCTCCATCAGAATAAAGATATGTAAGAAGGATCTCATCTAAGATAACAAGATTCACATCCACATCGCTTCTAAGAGAAAATTCTGCTCCTTTGCCTGTTTCTATCTCTATTGCTTTAATTTTTACAATACCTCTTCTTTGCTGCTGAACCACATGAGTGGCACTTTTTACGATGTACAGTTTACCTTCATACTCAAAAACATTCCCTTCTTTCAGATCAAGTGAATTCATAATAAAGATTATACCATAAAAAATATAAACCTGCCAAATCCCACCTACGAGGTGGCCGCTGGGGATGAAGGTCTTTCAACTAAGTCCAACTGCTTTATTTAAAATTAAAATAACATCTGAAATATCTACCTTTTTATCTTCATCCATATCAGCAGTTTCTAAATTTATTTGGTCAAGTCCTATTACCATCCTTAAACATAAAATAACATCTGAAATATCTACCTGTCCATCGCTGTTTATATCTCCTTTTTCACTCTTTATCAATATTTCAACATTATCTATTGCCCAGTACCAGTCATAATTAGCATTATAATAGTGCCATCTAAACTTTACATCATTTTTACCTCTTGCTATATCTGTAATGTCAACAATGACAATTCCTTCCTCATCTGTTTTTTGCCATCTCTTTAAATTTACCCAATCACTCTGCCCAATTTTAATATCTAAATCTGCAATTTCATCTGACCAGTAAAAAAACTTATGAGAGAACTTTAATAAAATTCTATTATAGTATGAAAAATTAAATGAACATGAGATAAGTTGTTCATCCATCCTTATGTTTCCTGCCCAATCACTATCAACGATCATAAATGGTTCATATAGATATTGACTACTTCTATTTTTCGGATTTTCGCTCATCCATGTATAACCATCATTAAATCCATCAATAATTGTCCAGTTTAAAGGCAATCCATCTGAAAAGTCCTCAGAAAAAATTTTTATATATCCTTCTAATAAATCAACATTAAGAAAAAGATTTAAAAATTCATCCCAATTTGTTTGAGTACAGAAAATTAGATTATTTTCATTATATAGTGGATCCATAGAAAAATCATAAGAAGGGAAATAGATAGAAAGTCCATACGCTTTGTCATCTAAATTATTATCTGCTATTATTGCTTGACTGAAAATACTTTGGAATTGGACAATAAGATTTTTAATCTGGTCGTTTTCTGTATGAGAATAATAATTTTCAAAAAAGTTATATAAATCAGCAAATTCTCCATCAAATACAAGTGTATCTGTTCTGGAGAGAAAAACATTTAAGTAATCATTTTCTTCCATTATCTTTTCAACTATAAGAGTAAGTTTTTGATTCAATTCTTCAATTTTATTTAACCTTATAGATGAAAGTGTTTCTTGATAAGATGAATTAACGATAAAAAAAGAAAGTTCTTCTGGCGAAGATTGTGGATTATCTTTTAAATTTGATAGAAAATTTTGATAATTCCATCCATATATTGTTTCAGTTGATTCAGAAGATACAAATACACTTCCATAATCTTTTATTTCAGTTACAACTTCAATCATTCCCATAAGACAGGCATCAAAACCTATTAAATCAAAATAGTTATTAAAAAGTGCCTGTCTAACTTCTTTTATAGAAAGAGAATCATAACTTGTCTGGTCATAGCAAATTTCTTTATATAACCTCCTCTTATAACTCTCTAAAAAATTTAATGATTTCCATCCATTTCCATGATTCCACAAAATCAAAGCATATTTTTCTGCAGGATAATTTGTTTTAGCCCAGTTAATAAAATTAATAAGTGTTTGAGGGTCTCCCATATTTACTTCCCTTCCTCCAACTCCATCTCCCCAATTTTTTATTGAATTTTCTCTGGTAGGTGTCATCCCAGTTGTTATATAAAATCTATTGCATTCTGTCCAGTCCCCATATCTTCTATCATTTCCATTTATTCTATCAAATTGAACAACTATATTTATATTTTGGTCTGAACCAACAGAAGAAATCTCAAGGAAGTCATCTATAGCATACTCTTCAAGGTCATTATCTCCATCAAGATAAACCATTATAGTCCAGTTAGCAGAAAAAATATAATAAGTAAAGAAAAAAAATATAAAAAAGAATTTTTTAATAATTTTAAAAAATAAATCTCTTCCCATAGAATTAATTATAACTTCCTACTATTCTATCTACGAAGTATTTACTGATAACTAAAAACAGAGTTAACAAAATTAATGGTAAAATCAAACTTTTTATGCATAAGTAAGCAAATATAACAAATGGAATAAGTAAAATTCTAACAATACCTTTTAAAACAGGACTATTTGATATAATTTCTGCATATCTTGGTGAATGAGAATAATACCATCTGACAAAAATCTTTCCTATTCTATTTGTGACCAAAAATTTATCTCTGAATTCTCTTAAAATTTTAACTATTGGATGATTGTAATTTCCAAAACAGGCAGTCGCTATGAAACATCCACCTCCACTTGCAGAATTTGTAATAAGAGATTTCACTGTAAAATTACCTCCATTGAATGTTGAAGAAATAATTTTACCTTCAATATCTACCAGTTTACAGGAGGTAAAATTAAGATTTGTTGAACTCCCAGGTGCTCCTACAACATTAAAATTTAAAATAATTAGAGAACCTCTGAAATTTGAAAGTCCTGTAAGAGTTTCATCTGCACCTGCTACTTTTATCTGACCCTGAACTGTTATATTTGGTGTAATCAGCCAATTGTCTGTTAAACTACCTGCTTGCACTCCAGTTGCCTGTAAAACATCTGAATTAAAGGTTATTGTAAATTGAAAACCGACAACTCCTTCCGCATTATCAACATTGACTGGAATTTGAACAAAAGAACCTTGATAATCTGAATAATCAGGAATAGAAACTGCTACTCCATAGGTTGAAAAACACATTCCTATAGCAAAAACCAATATACTTATTTTCACAACTAATTTGCTAATTTTTAAATTATCTTTTTGAATACAAGGTAAAGATGGGAAATTGTTGCTACTCAAGGACTTTCTTGCCTCTCTTTTCTCCATTTCCATTTTATTTTTGTATTTGTTGTTATTGTAAAATTTATATAATTTTCATTTCCATCTTCAATAGAACCATAACCTTCATAACCATTACAAATATATTTTTCTCCTTCAATAACAACTTCTTTTTCAACTTTACATTCTACTCTATCTCCTTTTTTATATGTGTAAATTCCATTTGCAGGAACTGGATTACCATATTCAGAAATTATAAGTAAAACACAATTATCTTTTGTTGATGGGTCTTCTGGTGGTGGAATAAATTTTTGCTGTGAAGTTATATTTACTGGTTGAGATATATTTACCTGAGGATAATTATAAACTGGAACAACAGCAGTTTGAGAAGGATATTGAATTGCTGGAAAAAATGTTTGTTGGGAGGTCTGTTGGGTTTGAGAAAAAGAAAGTTGTGCATTTTTTGTTTGAGAAGTTTGTGAATCTATTTTGCCTATTTGATTAAGTGGCAAACTGCTTTGACCAGTTACATCTATTTTGCCTGATAAAAAAGTAAACGGTACTGTCTTCCCTTGTTTATCCGAAACCTTTCCTGATAGTATAAGATTTGATGAACCAGAATTTAATAATAAGAAATCAATATAAGCAAGCACACCAGAACCAGTTATTCCTTGCAAATTTTTTGAAAAACCAGCAATTCTAACAAAACCAGGACCTTTATTATTTAAAACATTAAAAAAAGAAACAATTTCACCTATCCTTATTGAACTTACATCTAAAACCTTTGGGTCAAAACTTAAATTTATTTGAAATCCTACAAACTCTGTATTTGTATTTATTTCAATTGGAACTGTAATATTCTTCTGTGTAATATCAAAGGTATAATTCCCAATACTAACAACTTCAGAAAAAGATAAACAAGTATAAAAAAGAAAAAGGATTAAATACCCTTTTTTTCTTATCATTCCATTTTTTATACATTAAAAACTCTATTTCTCCCTCACAATGACAAAAAGAAGTAATATCTTAAAATTTTTTAATAACTAAAACCAATGTTAATAAAATTAATGGTAAAATCAAACTTTTTATGCATAAGTAAGCAAATATAACAAATGGAATAAGTAAAATTCTAACAATACCTTTTAAAACAGGACTATTTGATATAATTTCTGCATATCTTGGTGAATGAGAATAATACCATCTGACAAAAATCTTTCCTATTCTATTTGTGACCAAAAATTTATCTCTGAATTCTCTTAAAATTTTAACTATTGGATGATTATAGTCACCAAAGCATGCCGTTGCAATAAAACATCCACCTCCACCAGTTGGTATTCCATAACCTTCGCCTTGTAAAGTTATATTATAAGGATTTTCATCTGGATCATTTGAAGGTATTGATATTGTTAATGTTTTTATTCCATTTGATTGCGGATTAAATTTAACTATTATAGTTTTTTCTTCTCCTGTATTAAT
>JAMWCJ010000106.1 GCA_023818645.1 Candidatus Omnitrophota bacterium
TTTCTACTTTTATGTTTGTCATAAAACAAAAACTTACTCTTCTTTTTGCTGCATTAATTTACCCTTCATATTTATTTTTCCTATGAAGTTGTATTTCTTTTAGCCAGCAGAATAAAACAGGTGTAATATAAAAAGTAATAAGTTCCCAAGTCATACCTGTAACAATTGGAATAGCCATTGGCATCATAACTTCTGAACCCCTGCCAAGAGAAGTAAAAACAGGATAAAGAGCCAACACTGTGGTAATTGTAGTTAAAAAACAAGGTCTTGCTCTTTTTTTTGCTGCTTCAACTACAAGAATATGTACTTCAGATAAAGAAGTAGGGTTTCTACCATTAAATTGTTGGACTAAATATGTACCCATTACAACAGCATCATCAGTTGCAATACCAAATAAAGCAATAAAGCCAACCCAGACAGGAACACTCAAATTATAAATTTTAAAATGGAACAATTCTCTTAAATTTACTCCAAATAAAGAGAAATTTAAAAACCAATCTTGACCAATTAACCACAAACCAACAAAGCCACCTGCCCAGACACAAAATAATTGCAAAAATACAATAAAAGTAAGTGCTGGTAAACGAAATTGGAAATATAAAATAAGAAAAATTAAAAAAAGAGAAAAAGGTAGAATTACTGAAAGTCGTCGTTGAAAATTTAGTTGATTTTCATAAGTTCCTGCAAATGTATAATAAGTACCAGAAGGTAAAACAAGTTCTCCTGATTTAATCTTATTTTCTAAATATGCTTTACACTCTTCAACTACATTTACTTCTGCATAACCTTCCTTTTTATCAAATAAAACATATGAAACTAAAAATGTATTTTCGCTTTTAATCTCTTGTGGACCAGGAATATAATTGATTTTTGCAAGTTGTCCTAATGGAATTTGAGTATTATCATTTGAAGGAACTAAAATATTTTCAAGTTCTTCTGGACTATCTCGCAATTCCCTTAAATATCTTACTCTAACTGGATATCTTTCTCTTCCTTCTACTGTATATGTAAGAGGGATACCACCAATAGCAACTTCAATTATATCCTGAACATCTCTAATATTTATACCATACCGTGAAATCTTTTCTCTATCAATTTCTATCTCTAAATAAGGTTTTGCAATAATTCTATCTGGAATGACTGTATCTGGGTTTACACTTGGAACTTCTTTCAAAAACTCTGCGATTTTATATCCAACTTCTTCTATTTCTTTTAAATCTTTACCAAAAACTTTTACACCCATAGGTGCTCTCATACCTGATTGAAGCATAACAATTCTTGCTGCTATAGGCATAAGTTTTGGCGCTGAAGTACTACCAGGTATTTGTGTAACTCTAACAATTTCATTCCATATATCATCTGGTGTTTTAATATGTGGTCTCCATAATCTTTCTCTTTTCCCTGTCTTTGGATCAGGTGGTCCATATTCAGGTTTATAAGTAATAAATGTTTCAATCATATTTATTGGTGCTGGATCCAGGGCTGTCTCCGCTCTTCCTAATTTACCAACAACACTTTCTATTTCTGGTATCTGTTTAATTAGAATATCCTGTTTCTGAATAATATCATATGCCTGTCCAATAGAAGCATGTGGCATTGTAACTGGCATAAAAAGGAAAGAACCTTCATCTAAAGGAGGCATAAATTCTTTACCTAAACCAGGAAATTTATGTATAGCAAAAGAAAAAACTTTGGTTGATTTTATTTTTTGAGGTAAGAAAGAAAAAACTTTACCAAATCCAAGCCAGATTATCATACCAAAAATTGTTACTGTTAATGGAAATAAGAGAAAAAGAAATTTTCTTTTAAGAAGTATTCTTAAAATTTTAGGATAAAGTATTATCATAACAATTGCTAAAAATCCCCAGAGAGATGTTGGTAAAAGAACAATTATAAAATTTTTTAAAAATCCAGTTCCAAGACCAAGAGGCATCCATCTTTTTGTTAAAAGGAGGAGCATATAGAATGATGCAAGTGCTCCAGTAATAAAAGAAGTTTTTTGTTTTGAAATTGTAGATGGTAAAAATTTGTTAATAACAAAAAAATATATTCCAGCAAAAATTAAAGGTAAGCCAATCCAAGGGTTAAGAAATACTACTGCCGGTATACCTAAAACCAAAAGAATAAAAGGTCCTATTATTTTTGCTCTTTTATTATAAGTTTTTTTACTTAAAAGAAGATGGCATAAAGTAGGAATAACTGTTAAAGCAAGAACAACAGAGGCAAAAAGCGCAAAAGTTTTTGTATATGCAAGTGGTTTAAAAAGTTTTCCTTCAGGTCCAGTAAGAGCAAAAATAGGCAAAAAACTAACAATAGTAGTACTAATAGCAGTTACTACAGCACTACCAATTTCACTTGAAGAGCGATAAACTACATTCAAAGATTTTTCTTCTGGTCTGGCTAAACTAAAGTGGCGTACTGTATTTTCACAGAGAAGAATTCCCATATCAACCATTGTTCCAATAGCAATTGCAATTCCACCTAAACTCATAAGATTTGATTGAACTCCAAATATTTTCATAAATCCAAAGGAAAGGAGAATAGCCAATGGAAGATTAAAAGAAATAATAAAACTACTTAAAAGTTCATTCAAAATTAAAAATACAGTAAAACAAGTAACAATGATTTCCAAAACTAAAGTGTCTTTAAGGGTATTTAAAGTTTCCTTTATAAGTTGAGTTCTATCATAAAAAGGAATAATTTTTACCTGTGAATAAGAGCCATCTGGAAGAATTTTTTTTGGTAATCCTGGTTCAATCTCTTTAATCTTTTCTTTTACTCTATTTATTACTTCAAGAGGATTTTCACCATACCTACATGTAACAACTCCACCTACAACTTCTTTCCCTTCTTTATCAAGTATGCCTCTTCTTAAAGCAGGACCAATAGAAACCTTAGCAATATTTTTAATAAAAACAGGTACATTTTCTTCTTCTTTAATCACTATATTTTCAATATCAGCAATTGTTTTGATAAATCCTTTGCCTCGGATAATATATTCAACACCATTAAACTCAATTGTCTCTGCTCCAACATCAATATTTGATTTCTTAACTGCTGTAACAACATCACCTAACATCACATTGTATTGTCTCATTGCATCTGGGTCTACATCAATCTGATACTGCTTTACATAACCACCAACAGAAGCAACTTCACTGACTCCTTCTACTGATTGTAAAGCATAACGAATATACCAGTCCTGAATAGACCTTAATTCCTGTAAATCAAATCCTTTCCCTTCAACAGTATACCAAAAAATTTGACCCAGCGCTGTAGCATCAGGACCAAGATATGGTATTACTCCTTCTGGAAGTCTTTGCTGTGCTATACTTAACCTTTCTAAAACTCTACTCCTTGCCCAGTAAAATTCTACATTATCACGAAATATCACAAAACATGTGGAAAAACCAAACATAGAAAAACTTCTTACACTTTTCACTCCAGGAATCCCCTGCAAAGTAATTGTCAAAGGGTATGTTACTTGATTTTCTACATCCTGCGGTGACCTTCCAGGCCAATCTGCAAAAACAATAACCTGTTTTTCTCCAATATCAGGTATTGCATCAACAGGGATAGGGTTTCTAAATGCTTTTCCAGGTAATTCAAAAGGCATCACATAAAAGCCAAAAATAATTATAAAAGAAATCCATAAAAAAGTAATAAGTTTATTTTGTATGAAAAAAAGTATTACCCTATCAGTAAAACTTTTTGGTTTAATCTCTTCTTCCATTTTATTATATCCTTCTTAATGTTGATGTAAAGGTAGAACTTTTATCTCTGTTTCTTCTTTTGGTTTCATCATACTTGGTTTACCTTGAATTTGCAAAGAAGCATCAATTTTAAAGTTTCCTCTTGTTACAACTTTTTCTCCTGCTTTTAATCCAGAAACAACAGGATAAAAATCTCCTGCTCTTTGACCAAGAACAACTTCTCTTCCTTCAAAAACATTTGGTTTTATTTCAACATATACAATTGCTCTTTTACCTGTTAAAAGTGGTGCAGTTGCTGGAATACTTAATTTCTTCCCTAAATTTATTTTTAAAATAGAGTGACCAAACATACCTGGTTTCAATTTTCCTTCAGGATTAGAAATCTCTATTCTTACTTTAATTGTCCTTGTTTTCTCATTAATAAAAGGGTCTATAAAAATTATTTTTCCGGAAAAATTTTCTCCTGGGAAAGATTCTGTAACAAAATTGACTTTCTGGCCAATATTAATGTAAGATAAATCTTTTTCATAAACATCAAGTTTGACCCATAAAGTAGTTAAATCAACAATTTTAAATAATATCTCTCCAGTTTGAAAATATTTACCTTCAAAAACTTCTCTTTCAATTACAACTCCAGAAATAGGAGAATAAAAATCTATCTTGTCTAAAACATAATTTTTTTTCTCAATTTCTTGAATTTGTTCAGATGTAATTCCCCATAATTCTAATTTTTTCTTTATACTTTCTTTAACTAACTGACTGGATAAAATTTCATTTTCATCTTTTGTTTCCAATGCTTTATAGTATCTTCTTGTAGCAATAAGATATTCTTCTTGAGTAGTTCTCAATTCAGGACTATAAATCTGAAAAAGTGGTTCTCCTTTTTTAACATAACCTCCTACAAAATTAACATAAAGTTTATCAACTCTACCAGGAAACCATGCAGAAATATTTGCTATTTTAGTTTCATCATATTCAATTTTCCCAAGCAATCTTATTTCAAAAATTAAATCTCTATATTCAACTTTTGAAGTTTCAATTTCTGCAAGTTTTCTTTCAATTTCAGTAAGAGTGATTTTAGAGATTTCTCCTTTTACTTCCAATTCTTCATAAACAGGAATTAAATTCATAAAACATATTGGGCACTTACCAGGTTTTGGTAACTTAATTTGAGGATGCATACTACATGTCCA
>JAMWCJ010000024.1 GCA_023818645.1 Candidatus Omnitrophota bacterium
CTTGAAGAAATGTATAGAGCAAATGCAGAGTATTGGGCTGAAAACATAAACGATGTCATGCTTACAGAACATTTACAACTTGCAAGGGAATTTATTGCTGATTTGCTTAAAATAGAATTTAAAGATGAAGACCAACTTATTAAAAAACTGGAAAAATATAAGAATGAAGTTAGTATGTGTGCTTCTTTAATAGAAAAGATGTACGAAAATATGGTTGAAGAACTTGGAAGAATTTGTGAAAGGGAAAATTTGTTAAGATATGAAGGAATGAAAAAGTTAATAGAAGAAAAAAAAGATATAATTGATGAAATAATTAAGAACTATGAAAGCAAAAAGTCCTTAAAGAAATCCCTTGAAGATCTTGTTAAAAAATATAACCTTGAGAAAAAAGCAGAAGATTATCTAAATAACTTTTTCAGGAAAAGAAGAAATTTACCGTCAGTCCATGTTTTAACAACCCTTGGACCAGGAGAAACAGAATTTAATGTAAAAAACTGGCTTGAAGAGGGAATGCTTCTTTATAATTTTTTAAAAAGGAATAATTTGATTGGAAAGATTGAACAAAGAAGAAAGGTATGGAGAGAAAATATTATAAAAGTTGGAGAAAAGATTATAAAGGAAAATAATCTTGAAAGTGAGGTTTACAAATATGATGAAAAAAATTTTAAAGAAGGGATTATGAAAGTTATTCTTACCTATCCTGAAGTAAGTAAAGAAGTAGCAAAACTTTCAGTTCTTTTAATTAATGAAGGGCAAGATATAAACAATGAAAATTTTGAAGTAAAAGAAGTTCAGGAAATTTTAAATCAATTACCACTTGAAATAAAAGAAAATTTAAATACAAACAAATTAACAGAACAACAGGCAGAAACATTAAAAAATTTAAGAGAAGAATTAATAAAAAAATATAATCTTAGCCAGTATGCATCCTCTTTTATTAGAGATTATCTTCATCCTATCTATTCAAAACTTAATGCTCAAAGAAAGATTGTTGCAGAGGAAGGACTTCTTGAAAAAATAAATCAACCTATATATAGATATGAGGCAAAAGGTGCTTATAAGAAATATAATTTACTTTATACACCAAGTAGAGTTGACCTTGGAGCAAAAGAAGTTTATTCTGTAAGAGATATTCCTAAATGGGTTGGTGGAATAGATAGCCATTCTGCACTTTCTGGAAAATCTCTTTATTCTTTATATAACATCGCAGGTCCAACTGTTATTCCTTCAACAAGAATTGCAGAATTTTTAAAGGTTGGAGAAAACTTTTTCTCAAGAGGTGGTGTTTTTTATCTCTCATTAACAGCAGGCATTAATCTTGATGTTTTAAGATTTGGAGAATTTGAATTTTTCAGAAACCAATGGAATATGCGAGGAGATAGAATTGTACTTCCATCTGGTGAGACATATGGTGGATTTTGTGTCCCAAAAGAATTTAGTTTGCTTTATGCAATTATAATTGCTGCTGTTGATAAAGAAACTTCAAGTAAGATATTAAACTCTTTTGGTATTCCAGAGAAACTTCATACTGTTGTAATTGAAGATTTAAGAAAAGTTCTTTCATGGAGATTTGATTTTGAACTTGAGATTGATTGGGAGGGAAAAGCATTATCATACCTTTATTCAAAATACTCTGAATATTTTAAAATTTTTGGTGAACCAATATATCTATCAAGGTTACCACAAATTGCCATAACTCTTGAAAAAATGGGTATTTTAATACCGCAAGGAGATGAAGAAAGAATAAATGAATTTAAACTGACATACTGGGTAAATAAAAAAGCACAGGGACTTGAAGAGATAAATAGAATTGGTCCTTTTAGAAAAGTTAATCTTATATATAAACTGATTAAAAAAGCACGGGAGCAAAATAAACTTATTGTGCCTGATGATGAACTAATTGGTGTTATGGATGTAAGTTATAAGGAGAGTGAAATTGAAGAAGGGAGATTAATCCCTATATCAGATGTTAGGTTTAGTGCTGGATGTAGAAAACTTGAAATTTATAGTTTAGTTGCTGAAAAACATATATTACTTGATATTGACCCTGAAGGAAGACAAATAATAAGAGAAATATTTAAAAATTTTACACCACCAGCAGATATAAGAATTGTTGGAAAATGTACTGCTTCAGATATACTTAATCATGTACCCAATTCCGGTCTTGAAGAGATTAAAAATGAAGTTGCTGAATATCTTTATAAAATTGGACTTGATGAAAATCTTATTAGAACAAATGCAATTGTTTATGGTGGAGATATAAGAAGATGGGTTGGAATAAGAGAAAGGAATCTTCAAGAAATAAATAAAATCTATAATGACCTAAAAGGAAAAATTCATCTGCTTGTTATTGATAAAAGAGGGCCCTTTTCATCTTACAAAATTGCAGTTAGAGGAGTTGATTTTGTTGATCTTGGAATACCAGACCCTGAATTATTACAACTTATTGATAATTTACCTGAATTTTTATATCTTATGAAAAAAGACAGACCTTTTAGTGCACTTGTTTTTGCAGATGGAACTTCAGGTGCAAGAAGGCCTTCTTTTTCCTACAACAATCCAAATTGTAGAAGAAAGGTTAAAGAACTTTTTGCCATTGAAGAAAAAGCAGTTTATGGATGTCTTGGGATAGGGGAAGAAACGATTGAAAGTTGGAAAAAAGAAATGAAAAGAGAAAGAATTTTAAGTGAAGAATTATTAAATGCAGTAATGTCTGAAAATAAACAATCTTTATTTGATACACTTGGAAAAATAAAAAATTATATTATAACAGAAAACAAAGTCGCTCAATGCCTTTTGGAAGAACAACAATCAAAAAGGATAAGTCAATTTGAGATTAAAGATAAATATTATACAGAGACATTTGTTAAATTAGCAAAAGAAGATAACTGGAAATATATTGATTTTGGTAAATGGTTAATTTTTGGTGGAATTTTCTTAATTAACGGGAAATATACAAAAGCAGAGATGGAACAGTTAAGAATAAACTTTGAAAAAAAACTGGAAAAGAATTTTAGGGATAGAAGAAGAAGTCCTTTCCAGAAGAAAGAGATTGATTTAATTGTTGAAAAATATTTCAGACCAATATATATTCCAGAATTGAAAAGAAGATATGAGGAAATAAGTACAGGACTTGCTGGTTCATTAAAAGCAGCAGAAATTCAAACACAGACACTTATAAGATGGCAGGAAAGAAAAAGAGAATTTGAAAAAATAAAAAATTTACAGAAAAAGAGGGAAAGTTATAAAAAATTTGATGAATCATCATTAAAAGATTTATCACTTGAAGAAATTTATAAAAAAGCAAAAGAAAAACTTGGAAATCCAGAAAGAATAATCTCACCTGAAACATCTGGAGAATTCCTTAAAATTAGTAAAAATTTCCTCAAATGCCTTATACAGAATACAAAAGAAATTAAAGAAAAAGAAATGATTTTAAATGAAGTGGAAAACTTTTTTGAACTTAAAGAGATAAAAGAAGAAAATTATATCAATTTTGTAAAAATAATTTCCAATTTACCACGATTTAAAGAAAACGACATATTATTTTATGAAAAGATTTGTATGGCTCTTGAATTGATTGATATTGCATTCTTGTTGGACCTTGTTTCTGGTTGTAATACTGAGGATGAATTTAATACTGCTCTTGCTAAATTCCTTGATAGAACAGTAAACAGTCATATTTTTGATTATTTACCTTACCATTATCATAAAGAACGCTCTGCATATTTTGAAAAACTAACAAGAGAACTTAAATTTCAATTTGCATTTAAATATCATAGATTCCTTTATTCTCATTTAGTTTACCTTGTCTGTGAAAAAACACCTTTGAAAAATTATTCAATTGAATATAAAGATTTGTATATAGGTAATTTTGATAAAAATAAAATCGCAATTGGAGTAAATGGAGAAACAAAAGAAGAAATATTTTGGTTCCATTATGCAAGAATAAGGGATGCAGTTGTTCTTAAATATGAGGGTTTTGGATATCCAGAAATTTTTATAGATGTTGAACCTGGAGATTTAAAAGTAAATGAAAGGGTAAATGTAGGTATTATTTATCCTTATGGAAATACAACAGTACCAGTTGCTTTACAACAAGGCCCTAAATTTGCAAAAAATGGTATAAATCTATTCTTATCAGCGTTTCCATCAGTGGAAGAAAAAAATGGAAATAAATTCCTATTTATAAATGAAGGTATGATTTATCCAGCAGAAGAAGAACTTGAATTATTAAGGAGAAAATATAAAAACATAACAGAAAACAAAACAGATTTTGTTTTTATTTCATTTAAAAAACCAGTAATGCTTCATTCAATCTTTTTCCATTTTACACACCCTTTAAGACCATATATTGACCATTTTAAAATTCCAATCATTCAGCCACTTATATGGGAAGCTGCAACACATCTTAAATGTGAATTACCAAAAATGCTTGAAGGGTCTGGAGTTAAAGTCCCTGAACAGGAAAACTGGTATATGGAAGATACAGCAAAGTTTAAAGAAAAGGCAAAAGTAAAAATAAAAGAAAAAATAATGTCTCTTGCAAAAAAATATGATACTATTATTGTTAAATGTGAAAAAGAATCGGGTGGAAGAAAATCAATGATTTTACCTGTAAGAGAAGATAAAAAATATTTACAGGAAAATATTGATAAATTGACAGATCTTGTTTATGAAATTTCATTAACCGATAATGCTGTAATTCAAGAAGTAATACAATCAAGGGTAAGGCAACTTTATACAAAAGAGTTTCTTTATGACCTTGTTGAGAGATTTGCAAAAATTGGAATACCAGTTTTAATTGATAGAGAGCCACAAACTCCTTTATATTCTTATTTTAGGCAGATTGTTGTTTTTGGGAAAGATGGATACAAAATTTCACATCATATTACAGTTATAAGTACGCAAGGCATAGCCAATGTAGGTCAAGGTGGACTTTTATATGAATATACTGATGATATAATCAATCCTAAATATAGAAAGACATTAAGAGAACAAATTACAAAAGCAGTTTATAAAAGTTTAGAATCACAGCAAAAATATCTTGAAAAAAACTGGAAATTTGTTCTTGAAGAATATTTAAAAATACATCCAGAATTTAAAGGGAAAGTTAAATATGATAGAGTATTTACTGATGTAACAGGTTTTCCAATAACAGGTATTCCTTATGAAATGGGCGATTATATGCCTGTGTTTTTAATAGATGAATTTGAAAACTTAAAGCATGTTTATGATGAGAAAAAAGGAAAACTTATACCCCTTTATGATGAAAATGGATATCCAACAAAAGTTAAAATTTATGATGAAAATGGGAATGAAATACCAAGGATTGATAAAAATAAAAAGGTTGTCTCAATTCCTTATTTTGATGAAAATGGAAATCCAAGAAAAATTTATGATGAAAATGGGAATGAAATACCAAGTTTAATAATCTGTAAAATAGAACCAAATCCAGGCGCAGGATTGTGGAGACCACATAATGATAGATTACCTCCTGAAAGAAAAGGAGAAGGTGTTTTTATAATATTCAGTTGTCTTGCAGAAAGGGGTAGAATATATAAAGAGAAAATTGAAAAATTTACTTCTAATTTATGAGGTTGATGAAGAATATATAAAAAGAGTTCTTTCATTTTTCAAATTTTTCTGTTTGAAAGAAGTCCTTCCTTTAAATTTCTATGCAAAGAAGTGGTTAAAAGGCCGGATTTTAGATGAAACATTGTTTGTTGATGATAATTTTAATATTCAGACCACAAAGATTAAAAATTTAGATTGTTTCCATTTTTCATTCATCCTATCTCTCAATCAAGAATTTGAACATCAAAATCATAAAAGAATATCTGAGTATCTCAAAAAATATAAAATAAATCAACTTAATCCATTTTCTGCTTCTTTTTTCTCTTCAAATAAATATAGAACAATTGAAAAATTGAGAAAATTTAATATCTATACACCTTCATCAATCTTTATTGAATTTAAAGATAGAAAAAGATTGAAAGAAAATGTTGAAAAATTTATTATAAATCAAAAAACAGATGGTTTTTATATTCAGCCAAATTATGGAACAGAAGGAAAACAAACATATTTTTTTACAAAAAAGGAAATAATTGAAAACTTTGATTTTTTAATTGAAACAATTATGAGTATTTTACCGGAACAGCCAGTTATTATAAAGGAAAAAAGAGGAAATATCTATTATTATAAAGAAGAGGAGAAAATTCGCGGATATAGAGAAATTGTTTTAAGATTTTTTATCTTTGAATATGGGAAAAAGGTCTTTTCAAACTGGTGTTTTTTTGAAATAAGTGATAATGAAAAAATACCAATAACTTCTTCATATAAAGGTGGCAAAATCTTAAACTTTGAAGATGTAAAAAATAACCTTTATTATAGAACAGGAGAAGATTTTAAAAAATTTGTTATGCTGGAAACACACAAAACTCAAATTATTTCAGAAATCACAAAAATTTTTAAATTCTTTAATATGGGATTAAAGGGAAAACTTAAAATAGGAGGTATAGATATCTTACTTGAGGTAGATGGAAAAGATTTAAAAATTATATTTCTTGAACTAAATCCTCGTCCTTCAGGCATTGACAAACTTGATTTATTCGCAAAAATTTCACCTTCTATGTAAAAGTGTAAAATTCTGATGCCTTATTAATTTTTCTTTACAAGAACTTCTTCTTTTCTCATAAATTCTTTTTATGGATATATTTTCGTATAGATTTTTAATAAATCATTAAAAAATTGACAAAAAAAGGTGAAAATTATAAATTAAAATTATAAATTGTTTTCAAAAAAAAGAGGAGGGAAAATGAAAAAGGCAGATATTGGAATAATTGGAATGGAAGTTATGGGAAGAAATTTAGCACTCAATTTTGAAAGGAATGGTTATACTGTTTGTGTATTTAACAGGACTGGTGAAAAGACAAAGGCATTTGTAGAAACTCAGGCAAAGGGAAAAAACATAATACCTACTTATGAAATTACTGATTTTGTTGCAAATCTTGAAAAACCAAGAAAAATTATGCTTATGGTAAAGGAGGGGCAACCTGTTGATGATTTTATTTCAAAACTTGTTCCATTACTTGAAAAAGGTGATTTGATTATAGATGGTGGAAACTCATTTTTTAAAGATACAATAAGAAGATATAACCAACTTTCTGAAAAAGGTATTTTATTTATAGGAACAGGTGTATCAGGAGGAGAAGAAGGTGCTTTAAAAGGACCTGCTATAATGCCAGGTGGTCATTATGATGGATATAAACTTGTTGAAGAAATGTTTAAAAAAATATCTGCAAAAGCATATGATGGTCAACCTTGTGTTACCTATATAGGTCCAGATGGTGCAGGCCATTATGTAAAAATGGTTCATAATGGAATAGAATATGGAGATATGCAATTAATTGGAGAGTGTTGTTGGTTTTTCAAAAATGGATTTGGTATGAGTTCAGAAGAAATAGGTGAAATAATGAGTCAATGGAATGGAGAAAATGATATATTAAGAAGTTATTTAATTCAGATAACAGGTGATTTAATGAAAGAAAGACATAAGGTAAAGCCAGATGAATATCTTGTTGACATTGTTGCAGATATAACAAGAATGAAAGGAACAGGAACTTGGACTGTTCAAAGTGCTCTTGAATTACTTGTTCCAGTATCAACAATTGCCTCTGCTGTATTCTCAAGAGAAATGTCACAGGATAAAGATATGAGATTAAAAATTTCTTCTATGTTAAAATTGAATATTAAAGAAGGATTTAAAGGTTCAAAGAAAAATATTATAAAGATTGCACATGATGCATTATATATTGCTAAAATTTCTTCCTATGCTCAAGGACTTGCTCTTTTAAAATCTGCAAGTGATTTTTATAAATGGGATTTAAAACTTGGAGAAATTGCAAAAATTTGGCGTGCTGGATGTATTATAAGGGCCCAATTTTTAGATGAAATAACAAATGCATATAAAGAAAATCCAGAACTTCCTAATTTACTTGTTGACAAAAACTTTTCTGAATTTATAATAAAAAACATAAAAAAACTTGCAAAATTCATTGAAATTGCTCATAAAGCAGGTGTTCCAGTTCCTGCCTTTTCTAATTCATACGATTATATTTTACAGATTACAAGTCCAGTTATGTTTTCAGCGCAGGTCAGTGCCTTACAGAGGGATTATTTTGGTGCCCATGGATATTTTAAACTGAAAGGAATAAATGACCCAGAAATATTAAAAAAAGAGGATGGGAAAGAAAGAGAATTCCACACAGAATGGCTTGTTGAAGGAAGACCTGAAAAGGAGAAATAATTAAATAAAGGAGAAAAAAATGGAAAAATCATATCATTCAATTTGTAGATGGACATTTAATCCAGGTAAAGGTGGTTTTGTTCCTGGAAACATTAGACCTTCCTGGAGTCGTGAAAAATTTAATACAGTTGATTTTATAAAACTTATTGGAGAAAAAATTAAACCAAGATTACCTGAAAATATTATTATTGGAATTGAATTACATTATGATACAGAAATTAATGAAAAAAGTGTGAAAGAAGTTGTTGATATTATGAAAGAGAATGATATTTATCTTGCTTTAATTACTCCTGGAGCACATTCTCATTTTGCTTATGGAGGTATCGCTTCTTTAGATCCTGATGAAAGAAAAAAAGCAGAAGAATTTGGTTTAAAAACAGTGGATATTGCTTATAAAATGGAAGAAGTTTTTCTGAATAAAAAAGAACCAACATTTGTCTTATGGAATGGTTCATGGGGATATGATATTGCAACTCCATTAATTAAAAAGATGTATGAAAATTTAAAAGAAAGCGTTGCAAAACTTTGTGAATATGAAGAGAAAAACGGTGGGAAATTATACTTCGCTATAGAACCAAAACCAAATGAAGGTCATCCATCTATGCTTGTTCCGACTGTTGCAAGTGCTATTTTATTTTGGAAAAGGTTAAATGAGGAATATGGAATAAAAATTGAGAAAAAGGGTATTAATAAAGAGTTTGGACATTCTGAAATGATAGGACTTGACCATATCTTTGATACAGTTGAAGAAATTGATAATAGAATGCTTGTTCATATGCATATAAATAGCCAAGGATATAATGATGGAATAATACTTGGTGGTCCTGGGAAATTTGATATAGACCATGGAGCAAGAATAAATGGTATGAATATAGTTATAGCGAAATTGATTCAAGATTATGGATTTGATAGATGGAAAGGACATGATATTCAGGCAAGACCTTATGATAACGAAGAAAAGGCAATTGAAAGAGTGATTAGAAGTATTTTATCCTGGCAAGCATGTGAAAATGTGGCAAAGAAAATAGATTTAGAAGAGATTTTAAAATATTTATCAAAAAGAGAGACAGATAAGGTAGAAGATATGATGAAAGATTTACTTATAGAGAGTTTTAAAATTTTTAAATCCCTTTATGAATGAACTTGATGAATTTATAAATTTAATTAAGAATTCAAATTATATTGTTGTATTTACAGGAGCAGGAATATCAGTAGAAAGTGGAATACCGCAATTTAGAGGTGGTAAAGAAGGGCTGTGGGAAAAATATAAACCAGAAATTTATGGAACTTTACCAGGGATTATAACCCAATTTTTTATTTCACCAAAAAAAGTTATTAATTTTATATATGATTTTACTTATCCGATTTTAAATGCAAAACCTAATATTTCACATATTTCCTTATTTGAACTTGAAAAAATGGGAAAATTGAAATCAATTATAACCCAGAATATAGATAATTTACATCAAAAGGCAGGAAGTAAAAATGTGATAGAACTTCATGGTAATTTATATAAATGGAAATGTAAAAAATGTAAAAAAGTAGAATTTATATGTGAAGAGAGTTTAAAAAAATTTATTGAAAAAATTAGAGAAATTGAAGGTAGAAAAAATTTAATAAGATATATTTTAAATTTCATTAAATGTGAATGTGGAGGTAGAAAAAGGCCTGATATCGTTTTTTTTGGAGAATTGCTACCAGAGAATGAATATGAAAAAGCAGAAAGAGAATGTAAAAAAGCAGATTTATTTATTATAATAGGAACTTCAGGATTTGTTAGACCTGCTTCTTTACTTCCTTATATTGCAAAAGAAAATGGAGCAAAAATAGTTGAGATAAATCTGGAGAAAAGTTATTTTAATTTTTCTGACTTAATTTTTAATAATAGATCAACAGAAGTTTTTAAATATGTAATTGAAAATTTGAAATGAGAAGAGTTTACCTTGGTAACGATTGTTTAAATTTAAAAGATAGATTTTATATAAAGGGAGAAACATTTCATTATTTAAAAAATGTTTTGAGAATGAAAGAAGGAGATATTTTTATAGGTTTTGATGGAAGTGGTATGGAATATATGATTGAAATAGAAAAGATTGAAAATAAAGAAATTTTAGCGAAGATTTTAGAAGAAAAAGAGATTTATAGTTGTGAATTAAATTTTGACATTCAATTATTTCAATGTATTCCAAAAGGAGATAGGTTTGATTTTATAATTAGAGAAGTAACTCAATTTGGTGTTAAAAGAATAGTTCCAGTTATAAGTAAAAGAACAATTGTAAAAATTTCAGAAGAAAAAATAGAAAAAAAAATTAAAAGATGGAACAAAATTGCTCAGGAAGCATCAAAAATTTCAAGAAGAACTTTTATTCCTGAAATTTCAAATTTATCAGATTTTGAAAAATGTATAAAAGAAGAAAAAGATATTGGAATTATTTTTTGGGAAGGTGAAAAAGAAAGGACTATTAAGGATGTTATAAAAGAGATTGATAAGGAGAAAAGTATTATTAAAAAAATAAATGTTTTTATAGGACCTGAAGGTGGATTTGATGAAGATGAAATAAAGTTGGCAATAGAAAATGGATATATCACAACTTCACTTGGTAAAAGAATCTTAAAAGTAGAAACAGCAAGTGTCATTAGTATGGGTATTTTAATTTATGAACTTGAAAATTTATATAAATGAATCTCTCTTTAATATTTTTAACTTCATTTTTTATAGGTCTTTCAGGTGCGATAAGTCCAGGGCCTCTTCTTGCAATCACAATTGAACAAACAATAAAAAAGGGCTATAAGGCAGGTCCACTTATAATAATAGGTCATTCAATACTTGAACTTTTAATGGTGATTTTTTTAATTATAGGGTTTGGAGAAATTTTGAAAAAGGGGATTGTTCAGAATTATTTAAATATTTTTGGTGGATTTTTTTTAATCTGTTTTGGAGTTTTAACTTTAATCTCAATAAAAAATATAAATCTTTCTTTTTCAAAAAGTCCCCAAAATAATTATTCGCTTATTTTTAAAGGAATTTTTGTAAGTTTAAGTAATCCTTACTGGACTATATGGTGGGTTACAATAGGGTTTGTTTATCTTTCTTTTGCACTTCTTTATGGTTTTTTTGGTATTTTTTTATTCTTTGTTGGTCACATCTCTTCTGATTTTTTATGGTACAGTTTTGTTTCCTATTCTCTATATAAAAGTAAAAAGTTGATGAAAGAAGCATATTTAAAATATTTATCTGTTTTTCTGGGGATTTTTTTAATTTGTTTTGGAATATTTTTAATTAGTAAGGCCGGAACTTGTAAATGATTATTTAGAATTTCCACATCTTGAACAATATTTTACATTTGTTGAATCAATTACAAAGGTTGACATTTTCCCTTCACAATAAGGACATTTTTCTTTCCAGACAAAGTCAATTGGAGGTATACATTTTATTTCATTACCACAATAAATACATTTTATTTTATCTTCCTCAACTTTAAAAATAGCAATATCTCCTTTTGTGCATTTGCAGTATAGACCTTCTATTCTATCTTTGTAAATTTGTGCCATTTTACCTTATTTATTATTTTAAAATAAAATTGTTTTTTTGTAAAGAAAATTTATAATATTTAAAGGAGAATAAAAATGAAGATAAGTATGATGAGTTATACAATGTATAAAGGAAATTGGAAAGATAATTTTAGTGTTGAAAGATTATGTCAATTTACAAAAAATATTGGTCTTGATGGTATTGACTGGGTCACAACTTATGGTAATAAACCACAAGAAATAAAAAAAATTATGGATGACTACTGTCTTAAAACTGTCTGTTTTACTTTTTTTGTAGATATAAATTTTAAAGAAAAAAGTTTGAGACAGAAAGGAATAGAAGAAATTAAAAGAGGTCTTGAAATTGCTTCAATTTTAGGGACAGATAAGATAATGCTTCCAATTGGAGGAAAAGTAGAATATACAAAAGAAGAGTCAAGAAAGAATGTTATAGAAGGATTAAAAGAGGTAATAAAAGAAAGTGAGAAATATAATATAAATATAACAGTTGAGCATTTTCCTGATATCAAAGGGCCATTTTTAACTTCAGAAGATATAAATTTTGCGATAAAAGAAATTCCTGAATTGAGAATTACATTTGATTCTGGAAATGTAATACTTGGATGTGAAAAACCAGAAGATGCATTTATAAATAATCAAAAATATATAATACACTGCCATTTTAAGGACTGGATATTTTCAGAACAAGGGAAAGAAGGACTTGATGGGAAGAAATATAAACCTGCTCTTGTGGGAGAAGGAATTATTGATTATAGGAAACTTATTAAAATTATGAAAGAAAGTAAATATGATAGTTATATAAATCTTGAATATGAAGGGAATGAATATGAACCTGATGTAGCAATGGAAAAAGGACTTAAATTTTTAAAATCAATTTTAGAAGAGGAGGAAAATGAAAAATAATCTATCAATTTTTGGTGGAGAAAAAGTTATACCAGAAGGAACTATTAAAAAATGGCCACCAATTGATAAGTTGGATGTTGATTATGTATTATCTTCATTAAACGGCGAAATTCACAGTTTCGGTCCAAATTGTAAAGAATTTGAGAAAGAATTTGCTCAATGGAATGGTAATAAATATGCGATTACTACAAATAGTGGAACTGCTGCATTGCATATGGGAATTGCTGGTTGTGATTTTGGTTGTGGTGATGAAGTAATAGTACCGGCATATTCATGGAGTTCTTCAGCAACTTGTATTTTACATCATAACTGTATTCCTGTTTTTGTTGATATTGATTTTGACACAATGAATATAGATGTGGATAAAATAGAAGAAAAAATTACAGAAAAAACAAAAGGAATTATCGTTGTCCATCTTCATGGTTTGCCTGTGGAAATGGATAAAGTATTAAAAATTGCTGAAAAATATAAATTAAAAGTTATTGAGGATGCCTGTCAGGCACATGGAGCAAAATATAAAGAGAAAAAAGTAGGAAATTTTGGAGATTGTGCTGCTTTCAGTTTTAACCAGAATAAATGTTTATGTTCAGGCGAGGGTGGTATGTTTGTTACAGACAATGAAGAAATTTATAATAAAGCAAAAATGTTATGGAATTTTGGAGAAACAAGAGTGCCTTTTGAAAACAGAGATTATCATGCATATGCACTTGGCTGGATGTATAGAAATAATGATCTGACTGCTGCTTTTGGAAGAGCACAACTGAAAAAACTTGACTGGTATCTTGAGGTTCAGAAAAAAAATGCAGAAGTTTTGACAAATATACTGAAAGAAGTTGAAAGTTTGATTTTACCATATGTGCCTGAAAATTGTGAACATAACTGGTATAACTACACAATAAGATTAGATATGGATTATTTTGGAATTAAAAAGGATAAAAGAAAATTTAGAGATTATGTTTTGAAAGCAATTCAATCAGAAGGTGTTAAATGTGGAATATGGCAGAGTTTTATACTTCCTATTATGACTGTTTTTCAGGCGAAAAATGCCTATGGCAAAGGTTGTCCCTGGAGTTGTAAATATTATAGAAAAGAAATAAATTATAATCCAGAGGAGTATCCAAATGCTCAAAAACATTGTGATACTCATTTTGGAATAACTGACCCATTGAGGGCACCAAATGATGAAAAGGTGGCAGAACTTATTGGAATAGCAATAAAAAAAGTAATTGATTATGTGAAAGAAATAGGACCTAAAAAATTTATTGAAAAATGTGAACAATTTTTAAAATAATAAAGAGAAGGAGTTAAGATGGGGGAATTATTAATTGGATGGGAACAGGTGAATATAACACCTAAAAAACCTGTTTGTTTATGTGGACAATTTTATGCAAGAGTTTCAGAAGGGATAAAAGACCCTATAACTTCAACAATTTTGGTCCTTGTCAAAGATGAAGAATATGTAATATGGGTAAGTTGTGATTTAGTTGTTATTTCTTTTGAATTTAAAAAAAGTATTGTAGAAAAAGTTAAAAAAATATTACCTGATATAGATGAAACAAGAATTGTAGTTAATGCCACACATACACATACTGCACCTGAACCTGGTGGAGATATAATAAGAGGAACATGGGAAAAAAGTATAAGAGAAATTTATGGAATTGATTTACCTGTTATGGAAGTAAAAGATTATGTTGAATTTGCAACAGAAAAAATTGCACTTGGAATAAAAAAGGCATGGGAGAATAAAAAAGAAGGTGGAATAGGTTATGGAATTGGTTTTGCTGTTGTTGGGCGTAATAGAAGGGTTTCTTATTATGATGGCCATTCTCAAATGTATGGAAGGACAGATGATCCAAATTTCAGTCATATAGAAGGATATGAGGATCATTCTTTAAATATTATGGCTACCTTTGATAAAGAGAAAAAATTGACTGGTTTTGTTGTAAATATAGCATGTCCATCGCAAGTAATTGAAGGAGAATTTTTAATAAGTGCTGACTATTGGCATGAAACAAGAAATGAATTGAGAAAAAGGTTTGGAGAAGATATTTTTATTCTTGCTCAATGTAGTTCAGCAGGAGACCAGTCACCACATATTTTGATAAACAAAAAATGTGAAGATAGAATGTTGATTCTTTCTGGAAGGACAGAAAGAGAAGAAATTGCTACAAGGATTGCAGAGGGAATTGAAAGAATTATTCCTTTTATAAAAAAAGAAATTTTTTATAATCCTGTTTTTTCTTATATCTATATGAAAACACCTTTGAGTAGACGAAAAATAACAGAGGAAGAATTAAATTTTTGCTTAAATGAAGCAGAAAAACACTATAAAGAGTATGAGAGATTAAAAAAAGAATTAGAAGAAAATCCAGAGAAAAGAAAAGAAAATAGATGGTATGTCCCTGTTACTTTTAATTACAGAAGAGCACAATGGTACATGAGTGTGAAGGATAAATTTGAAAAAGAAAAAATAAATCCAAAGTTTGAAATAGATCTCCATATTTTAAGGATAGGAGATATTGTTTTTGCAACCAATCCTTTTGAACTTTATCTTGATTATGGAATACAGATTAAAGCGAGAAGTAAAGCAATGCAAACATTTGTAGTTCAGTTGGTAGGTCCTGGAACATATCTTCCCTCTATCAGATCTGTTAAAGGTGGTGGATATGGAAGTGTTTCTCCTTCAAATATAGTAGGACCAGAAGGAGGAAGAGAACTTGTTGAACAAACATTGAAATTTATTGAAAGATTATTTAAATAGTTTCTCCCAATCAAGTAAAAATTTTTTAAAATTTTCTCCCCAGATATATTTTCCTGTTTTACCGTTTTTATGTATAACTCTGTGGCATGGAATTGAAACAGGATATGGGTTTTCTTTTAGTAGAGTTGATATATATCTTGTTTTTTTCGGCATATTTAATTTTTCACTGATTTTAGAATAACTTATTGTCTCTCCAATTGGGATTTTAAGTAAAATTTGCCATAACTGTTTTTTTATGTTATCTTTATTTTTCATTGTTTTTTTGTAAATATTTTAAGAATATTATAAAATTTATTGTAAAATGGAAAAAGTTTTTTCATTAATAAAGTTTGACGAGAATGGTTTATGTGTAAGTGTAATTCAGGATACGAAAGGAGAAGTTTTAATGGTGGCATGGATGAACAAAGAGGCGCTTGAAAAGACATTAACTACAGGGAAGATGCATTATTATAGTAGAAGTAGAAAAAAATTATGGTTGAAAGGAGAAGAATCTGGTAATTATCAATTTGTTAAGGAATTTTATATTGACTGTGATGGTGATGCTTTATTTTTTAAAGTAGAACAGAAAGGTGGTGCCTGTCACAAAGGTTATTATACTTGCTTTTTCAGAAAATATGAAGACGGAGAATTTAAAATAGTAAAAGAAAAAATATTTGAACCAGAAAAAGTATATAAAAAATGAAAACACAATTTTATATAAAATTTGGAATTATTATTGCAGTCATAGGAATCTGTTTCTATTTATTTTATCCACCAGAAAAGAAATTGAAAAAGGGACTTGATTTGCAAGGGGGAATTCATGTTGTTCTTGAAATTGAAAAGGAGAAGATTGAAGAAAAGTCCATATCTGATTTGACAGAAAGAGCACTTGAGATTATCAGAAATAGAGTAGATGCACTTGGTGTAACTGAACCAGTGATTCAAAAAGAAGGGACAAATCGTATAATAATAGATTTACCAGGTGTAAAAAATCCAGAGAAAGCAATTGATATTATAGGTAAAACAGCACTTTTGGAATTTAAACTCGTTATAGATGATGAAAATCTTTACAAACAGGCCTTAGAAGGAAATGTTCCAGAAGGTTATGAATTATTATATCTAAAAGAAAAAGATGAAAGAGGAATTTATAGAGAAACACAGCCACTTCTTCTTAAAAGTCAACCTGAATTAACTGGTAAATATATAGTTGATGCCTATGTTGGTTATGATAGAACTGGTTTTCCAGATGTAAATTTAGTGCTTGATAAAGAAGGTGCAAAGATTTTTGAAGAAGTAACTGAAAAAAATATTGGAAAACGACTTGCGATAGTTCTTGATGGAGTCATAAAAAGTGCCCCTCAAATAAGAGAGAGAATCCCAGAGGGAAAGGCAGTTATAACTGGAAAATTTACTATGGATGAAGCAAGGGAACTTGCGATTGTTTTAAGATCCGGTGCATTACCTGCAAAATTAAATATCATTTATCAGGAGGTAATTGGTCCTTCACTTGGAAAAGAATCTGTGCAAAAAGGTTTTAAAGCATCTTTATATGGAGCAATTATAGTTTTAATCTTTATGATATTTTATTATCTTTATTTTGGATTACTTGCAGATTTTGCTCTTACTTTAAATATTTTGATTTTACTTGGAATAGTGGCAGGAATAAAAGGTGTTTTAACTTTACCAGGGATTGCTGGGATTGCTTTAACTTGTGGAATGGCTGTTGATGCGAATATTTTGATTTTTGAAAGGATAAGAGAAGAATTAAAGGCAGGTAAATCTCCTAAAGCAAGCGTTGATGCAGGTTTCCATAGAGCATGGGCTGCAATAATTGATTCAAATATAACAACTTTAATAACTGGATTAGTTCTTTTCATTTTTGGAGAAGGAGTAATAAAAGGATTTGGATTAACTTTAAGCATTGGGATTATAGCAAATTTATTCACTGCTGTATTTGTAACAAAAGTTATAGTTGATTGGATTATAATAAATAGAAAGATAGAAAGGTTAAGAATATAAAAATGGAACTGATAAAAACTACAAATTTTAATTTTATGGGGAAGAGAAAATTTTTCTATTTTTTTTCACTATTAATAATAATTTTTGGTATTCCATTTATGATAATTAGGGGTGAAAAAAATTTTGGAGTTGATTTTGTTGGAGGGGATTTAATAAATATTGAATTTAATCAAAAAATAGATGTTGCTAATTTAAGAAAAACCATTGCACAAGAAAACATTGGTTCTTTTACAGTTCAGGAATTAGGGACAGAAGGTAAAAATTATATTATAAGATTACCTCAAAAAACTTCTGATTTGGTTCTGGAAAGATTGAAGAATAATTTTGGAGAAAATTTCATAATTAAAGGTAAGTCAATAATTTCTCCTTCAATGAGTATAAGTTTAAGGAAAAAAGCGATAAAAGCATTTTTGATAGGACTTATTGGTATATTGATTTATTTGACAATTAGATTTGAGTTTAAATTTGCTGTTGGTGCAGTAGTTGCTTTATTCCATGATATCTTGGTGGTTCTTTCAATTTTAGTTATGACAGGAAAACAAATTGATGGTATGGTTATTGCTGCTTTACTTACAATTATTGGTTATTCAGTCAACGATACAGTTGTCGTATTTGATAGAATAAGAGAAAATGCAAGAAAAACAAGAACTACCGACTATATTGCATTATTTAACAAAAGTATAAATGAAACATTAAGTAGAACTATTTTAACTGGTCTAACAACCATTTTTGTCGTTTTATGTCTTTTCTTTTTTGGAGGAGAATCTTTACATACTTTTTCTTTTTGTCTTTTACTCGGAATTGTTTTTGGAACATATTCCTCTATTTTTATTGCTTCTGCAATTGTTGTGGATTGGTTGAAAAGGAGTAGTGTCCGGCTTAAAATATGAGAGTTATAAGTGGTATCTATAAAGGCAGAAAATTAAAATTTATTAAAGATCAAAATATTAGGCCAACTAAAGATGTGGTTAGAGAGGCAATTTTTGATAGTTTAAGAGAATGGATAGTTGGTAAGAAAGTAGTTGAAATATTTGCTGGAAGTGGAATACTTGGGATTGAAGCAGTTAGTCATGGTGCAAAAAAAGTTATATTTATTGAAAAAGATAAAAAGGGAATTGAAGTGATAAAAGAAAATATAAAAAGTTTAGGAATAGAAAAAAAATGTGAAATTTTGAAGGGTGATTGTGAATATGAAATAGAAAAACTTGAAAATATAAAATATAATTTAGTCATAGGAGACCCTCCTTATGACTTTTCTGTTTCAAAACTTCAAAGAATTATTGAAAAAATTAAAGAGTTGAATATTTTGAAAAAAGGGGGGATTATGGTAATTGAATATGATTATAAAAAGGAAATACCAGTTGTTGAAGGATATGAAGTTATAAAAAGAAGAAAATATGGAAGGACTTCTTTGACATATTTAAGGAGAATCAAATGAAAAAAATAGGTGTTTATCCAGGGACTTTTGATCCTATTACTTATGGGCATATAGATGTTATTGAGAGGAGTTTAAAGATTGTTGATAAAGTTATTATTGCAGTTAGTGAATTTAAAAGAAAGGACTTTTTATTTACAATTGAAGAAAGGATTGACTTGATAAAAGAAGTTTTTAAGAATAATGAATCTGTAAATGTTGAAAGTTTTGATGGTTTACTTGTAGATTATTTGAAAAAAAAGAATGCTAAAATAATTATAAGAGGACTTAGAGCGATTAGTGATTTTGATTATGAATTTCAGATGGTTTTGATTAATAGAAAATTAAATAAAGATATGGAAACGATATTTTTAATGCCCAGAGAAGAGTATTTTTATATAAGTTCTTCAATTGTAAAAGAGATAGCTAAATTAAATGGAGATGTTTCGTGTTTTGTTCCTAAAAATGTTGAACAAGCATTAAGAAAAAAATTTCAAGGAGGTTAGAAATGCCAAATCCGAAAAGAAAACATTCAAAATCAAGAACGGGTAAAAGGAGAAACAATAAAAAGGTAAGAAATGTAATATTATCTAAATGTCCTAACTGTGGAGCAATAAAACTACCTCATTTTGTATGTCAGGTATGTGGTTATTATAAAGGAATACAGGTTATTAAAGTAGAAAGTTCAAAATGAAACAGATTAAATTTGCCATTGATGTAATGGGTGGAGACAATGCTCCTTTATCACCGGTTAAAGGTTGTGAACTTATTGAACAAGAAAAATTAAAAGTTTATTTAGTTGGTGATGAGGAAAAAATAAAAAAAATTATAAAGGAAGATTATAAAAAATTTGAAATTATTAATTGTTCTGATTTTATTGAGATGGATGAAAAGGTTTCTTCTTCTCTTTTAAAAAGAAATACAAGTATGAAGATTGTCTTACAGATGCAGAAGGAGAAAAAAGTTGATATATCTCTTAGTGCTGGAAATACTGCTGCTTTTGTTTCTCTTGCTATTTCAGAACTTGGGATGATTGAAGGGATTGAAAGACCATCAATTGCTGTTTTGTTTCCTAATATTACAGGAGGAGTTACAATTTTTATTGATGCAGGAGCAAATGTTAATCCTAAACCATACCATTTATTACAATCAGGAATAATGGGGTTTTTCTATGCAAAAATTGTTTTTAATGTTAATAATCCGAAGGTTGCTTTATTGAATGTAGGTGAAGAAGAATCCAAAGGAGACGATTTAAGAAGACAGGCATATAATCTTTTTAAAAGGGATTTAACGGTTAATTTTATTGGCAATATTGAAGGTCATGAAATATTTACAGGAAAAGCAGATGTGATTGTAACAGATGGATTTACAGGAAATATTGTTTTGAAAACTTCTGAGGGTATAACGAGATCTTTTAGAACTATTTTAATAAAAGAGTTGATGAAAAATTTTATCGGTAAAATAGGTACTTTATTAATAAGAAAAAATTTAAGAGAATTTGCAAAAAAAGCAGATTATGCTGAATATGGTGGAGGTGTTTTACTTGGTATAAATGGAAATGTAATAATAAGTCATGGAAGAAGCAGTCCACGAGCAATTTATAATGCTATAAAACTTGGTGAAAAAATTGTTATGTCAAACTTTTGTGAAAAAATAAAAGAGTTAAAATGGGAGTTGCAATAATTGGAACTGGTTCATATTTACCTTATTTAAAACTTACAAATTTTGATTTAGAAAATATGGTTGATACAAGTGATGAATGGATAGTTACAAGAACAGGTATTAAAGAAAGAAGGATATGTCCAAAAGGGAAAGGTGCTTCAGATTTAGGTTTAGAAGCATCTTTAATGGCAATAAAAGATGCAGGTATAAAAAAAGATGAGATTGAGTTTATAATTTGTGCTACAATAACACCAGATATGTATTTCCCATCAACTGCCTGCATTATTCAAAAAAAACTTGGTCTTGAAAACATCCCTTCTTTTGACTTTCAAGCAGCATGCTCAGGTTTTATATATGGAATGGAAATAGCAAAAGGTTTAATATCAGGATGTGGATATAAAAAGGGTTTAGTTGTTGCAACTGAGTGTATGAGTCGTCTTACCGATTATACAGATAGAAGTACCTGTGTTTTACTTGGGGATGGTGCTGGTGCAGCGGTTGTAAGTGAAAACGAAGAGAATGGTATAATTGATTCATATTTATCGTCCAACGGAAAATATGAAAATCTTTTATTTACTCCAGGTGGTGTTTCTTTAAAACCATCAAGTTTTGAAACAATTGAAAAAAGAGAAAACTTTATGAAGATGGAAGGTTCTACACTTTTTAAAATTGCAATTTATTCAATGAGTGAATCGGTTAATAAGGTTCTTGAAAGGAATAAAATTAAAAAGGAAGATATTTCAATTGTAATTCCTCATCAGGCAAATTTGAGAATTATAGCAGGTGTTGCTAAAAATCTTGAAATTCCAATTGAAAAATTCTTTATAAATATTGAAAAATATGGGAATATGTCGGCTGCATGTATTCCCATTGCACTTGATGAAGCAGTAAAAAATGGAAGGATAAAAAAGGGAGATTTAGTAATTACAGTTGCTTTTGGTGCAGGGTTAACTTGGGCAGCAAATTTAATAAGGTGGGTAAAATGAAAATCAGTGTTGTTTTTCCTGGACAAGCATCCCAGTATGTTGGTATGGGAAAAGAAATAATAGAAGAAAACAGTAAATATAGAGAAATACTTGAAATTGGAGAGAAAATTACAGGTTTGCCAATTATAGAAAAAATTTATAATGGTCCTATTGAAGAATTGACAAGAACATTATACTGCCAACCCTCTGTTTTTGGTATAAGTTTAGTTTGTTGGAAATATTTTAAAGATAAGACAGAAATAACTCCTTTCTGTTTAGCAGGACATAGTTTAGGAGAATATACAGGTTTATGTGTAGGTAGTGTTTTTTCAATTGAAGAAGGTTTTTATCTTGTCAAAAGGAGGGCTCAGATAATGGACGAAGTTTCTCAAAAAGTAGATGGTTCACTCCTTGCTATTTTGGGGATTTCTTTAAGAGATGTTGAAGAGATAATAAGAAATTTTAATGAAGTTGAGGTTTCCAATATAAACTCTTATACGCAGATTATTGTTGGAGGGCCAAAAAGTGAACTTGAAAAATTGGAAAAATATCTTAAGGGAAAAAGAATTAAATCTATTTTTTTGAAAGTTAGTGGCCCTTTTCATACAAAATATATGAAACAGGCATCAGAAGAAATGAAAAAAGAGATTGAAAAAATCAATTTTAAAAACTCTGAAGTTCCTATATACTTAAATTATTCGGCAAAGAAAACAGTTGATAAAGAGGAAATAAAGGACGGACTTTTAAAACAATTTTATAGTTCTGTAAGATGGATTGAAATCATTGAAAATATGGTAAAAGATGGTGTTGATTGTTTTGTTGAAATAGGACCAAAAAATGTTTTAAAAAAACTTATAGAATCTATTTTTCCAGATATCCCATCATTTAACATTGAGAACCA
>JAMWCJ010000107.1 GCA_023818645.1 Candidatus Omnitrophota bacterium
TGAAATTATATTTTTTGGCTTCTATTTTGTGTTCTCCTATTTCTAGTGTTAGTGTGTTGTTGTCTTGTTTTATGCTTGTCTGTTTTATTGGCTTTTGTTTGTTATATTCTGTGATAAAGTCTTTGAGTCTGTATTCTTTTATCTCTTTTACTTTAACTTTTATCTTTTTGTTCGTTTAATGTTTTAATAAATCAATAATATTTTGAGGTATCATATGGTATTATTGTTCCTTTCTCTTGATTATGTTGGTATATTTCTATCATTGTATAGTTGTTTTTTAGTTCTAATAATTCTATTGCCTCTTTTATCAATTTTATCTCATATGGGTCGATTTTGCCGTATACTAGTGCGCCTATGCTGTTTTCCTTCAGTTTTAACTGTGTTGCATAAGTTTTTAGCTGTTGTGGTCCCTGTATTGTTTTTGTTGAAAGTTTTATTTCTGCTATTAATGTGTTTTTGTTGTAGCATAGTATGTCTGGTCTTAGTCATGATCTATTGCTGTGTCTGTTCTACAATCGTATAAATTATATTTTTTGACTAAGTATTGGTATGCTATTTTTACTAGGTGATCATGTTTTCTTATTAGACTTTCTGGATTTATGGCCTCTATTGGCTCTTTTAGTTTTGTATCAAATAATTTGCTATATGTACCTGTTTTTGAACCTATTTTGCATGCTTGTTTGAGTAAACATGTTTGACAGTGTGAATATTCCTTTTCTTTTAAGCACCATCCTAGTAATGCTGGCCTTGATAGTACAAAATCATATTTTATTGGATCATCCGGGTTAATTTGTTGTAATAATTTTGTTATCTTTAGGCTTTCACTTCTACTTGCTTTTAAATCTCTTCCATAAAAGATTCTTCCTGCAGTTCTTTGAATTTCTAATCCAAGAGGAACCTTCAGCTTAGTTTTATCCAAACTTTTCCATTTTCCTAAATCCGGGTACTCATCTCTAACCATCCATCTTAGAAACAAATTATATCTCTTAAGTGGACTGCCCTTTTCTGGAGAAGGAAGAATACTTTTGACAACCCTATACTCATCAACTGGAACCATATTCTTGTACTTTTCAAGTTCACTGTAGATGGCTGACGCAAGTACCATATCGTATTCAAATGAATTTTTTAACTTAGATTCTAAATCACATTCATAAACTATCTTTAATATCCAGTAGAAGGCTTTCATTTTCGGATCAAATCTGTGAAAGAAGCCGTAAAGTACTTGATTATAGAAAGATTGTCTAAAATTTTCCCAAGACATCCTATCGAGCAATTCAATCAATCTAACATTTTTCTTATACATTTCATCAAGAAGGAGGACAAAATTGTTTAATAAAGTAGGCACCCTCATTTGATAATCGTATATTGCAGCCAAAAAAGAAACTGTTTCAATCTCAGACCTATCTGCCTCTCTAAAAAGTTTCAGATAATAGTGTGGAACATACAACATTGATGTAGAAAGATAGTTTTTAGAAAATTTAGCGTAAAGCTCATCCAAAAAAGGTCTAAAAGTTTCCATATCAACAAATATAAGTAAAATAACGTTTATATTTTGCTTTTATTAAACTCAATTTATGAAGTTTTGTCCTTATTGTGGGGCAAAATTGGGTGCCGAGAGTGCAAAATTTTGTTCTGAATGCGGTTCAAAGCTTCCTCATGAAAATAATATAGAAGTAACAGAAGAATTTCAAGAAGTTAAATTGAATGTTTATGATTTAGGCGTTAAGCTTGAAGAGACTGTTGCTAAAATTTTTGAAAAAATGGGTTATAAGGTTGAATTAAGAAAAAGGCTTGCAACACGTAGTGGTGCTACAGCAGAAATTGATATCCTAATAACAAAAGGTAATAGAAAGAGGGCTGTTGAATGCAAAAATTATGATGTTTAAAGAGCTGTTGGTGTAAGTGAACTAAGAATTTTTAAGGATAAATTAAATGATATTGGCTTATCTTCAGGTGTCTTTATAACAAACACTGTTTTCACAGAAGATGCTGAAAAGCTTGCTGAATCCGCTGGTATTGAACTTTGGGATGGTGAGGAATTAAGGGAAAAGTTCTTTCTTTATTCTATAGGTCGTCTAAAGGATCCAAGTCTACTTAACGACCTAATTTTACCGAAAGCACAAAATTTTATAGATATTTCAACATTGCCTATTAGGAACCCTCATGTAGTAAACCTTTATAGTGCTGTTTTATTTTATCATCCATATATTAAAGTAAAATATAGACTTTTAGCACAAAGGAGAGATCCTAAAGGGAAAATACATAAAATTTCAGATGAAGGTGTATGTATTGTTGATGCTTTAGATGGAGATATAATTAATAAAGAAAAGGATATAATAGAAAAATTGGTGTACTTTTCCAGGAACGTGAAAAAAGATTTAAATCAAAAAAAGATAGCATTGTAGCAGAAGATTTGATGAACATAAAACCTGTCAGAGAACCAGTTTATCAACCGTCAGAATATCAAGTGTCTATAGCAGAACCTGAAATATCTGAAGAGGATGCAGTCAAAATATCCAAAAATTATGTGGTAACAAAAAACATCACCACAGTTGAATATGAGATAAAAGTAAGAGGTGAAATTGAAACAAGAGAACTTAAAATAATTCCAAAACAAAGTGAAATAAACATTAGGGGGGTGGAACTTGTATATGTTCCAATATGGGATCTAGAATATGAAAGTGGAGAAAGAAATTTTGTAAGAAGATTTGTAGCATCTTCAGGACGACCAATAGAAGACTCTTTTGCCAAATGTGAAAAATGTGCACTGATTAAAAGACAACCGGCAGCAGTTTGCGAAATATGTGGCACGCTCGTTTGTGAAAAGCATGCAATAAATGATGGTCAAAAGTGGGTATGTCAAGAATTCCTCTTTACATCCTCCAAAAAAGAGTATATTTGGGATATTTGGTAAAGGTAAGTAACTAACCAAAATTATTTATACCGAAAATAAAATTAAATTTAAATATAATACCTTCTAAAATTTTATTTTGATTTAAGTTGAGTAGGAGTGTTTTTATAATAATTGGTTTTTTGGTTGCTTTAGTTATCATATTATCTGGTTTGGTAGGATTCTTTTATGGGCAATCAACTCCCTTAATGTCTCCAAACATCATTACTGAAACAAAAACTGTGAGGGAAACAATTACAATAACAAAGATGGTAACCATAACTACTTCTAGTAGTAGAACCTTATTTGTAAAAGCTTATGAAGAATATAATAGACTTGAGTTAATTATATCAAATTATGGAGTAAATGAAGAAAAAATAACAGACATACTAGTAAATGGGATACAAATAGATAAGGTTGAACCACAAATAAAATATCAAATATATAAAGACCGAATACCTGTTATTGCATGTCCCCTTGGCATGTGTCCCTTTACAATTGAACCAAATGCATCCATAACTATAATAGTCAACTTTTCAACAATAAATTTTATGAATCCTTATAAAGTAGTTCTTAAAACTTCTTCGGGACAAGAATATCCTGCAATTATCGAATGGTTTCCCCCTTTTGAAAAACTTGAAATAGTAAATGCTTATGCAACAAAGCTTACCAGTAACACATGGACTATTTCTGTGAGTATTAGAAATACAGGTAATATGGACTCTATTATAACTGATATTTTCATTAATGGAAAACCGTATACAGTTGCTGGTGGAACCTTAACTGGCACATCTCTCCCACTACAAATGCCTGTTGGCAGTAGTAAAACGATAATAATTACCATAATATCCTCTGTTACATCGTCATATACATCAGGGCAGACAATTGAAGTAAAAATACATACAGCAATTGGGGCAGAGTATCCAAAAGCAGTAGTACTGCCATAAAGAAAAATAAGTTAAAAATAATAGAATAATAGACTATTCGATAATATTCATTTTAAAATTTTAAAAGGACGTTTGATTTTTAGACCTTAGGATATATGCCTCCGCCTGCTGTGAAAACTCTTAGGGACCTGATTTTCTGGCAGTATGCTAAAATAATTTCTGAATCTTCTGGTTTGGGTAAGAAGAATTGGGGCTTTATAATGGGAAAATTTAAGCAGCTTCAGGAGGGTGAAATTTTCTGGAATGAAGTTAGAGAGTATGTGAAAGAGAGGGAGAAGAAAGATGAATGCATTTTCTGTGGGAGGAAGACGGATTTAACTATAGACCATCTTTTTCCTCGCTGTCTTAATGAGCCTTATGATGAAAAGAACATGGTTTTTGTTTGTAAAGAATGCAATTCCTCTAAGGGTGCAAGAAGGCTTTATGAGTTCTGGGCTATGAAAAGTGGGTTAGAGGGTGCAAAATATGGTGTGCCAAGAATTGCTGAAGGTAAAATATTTGTGCATAATATTTTGAAACAGATTTGTATCTTATATGTTTTGCTATTACCATATTTGGAAATTGTATAGTACACTCACAGTGGTCATTTTAATGCTTACCTTACTTACTAGTGTGTTTTAATTTTATAGGGGAAATTTGACAGTATTATTTTTTAATAGCACTTGTTATTATAAAGGAGATGTTGTTTGGGTTGCTGCCATTTAGAATTTATTTATTTTTCTATGGATTTATTGAAGTTGACACTATGATAAAAATTATTGATTATATCGGTAGGATTTTAATAAAAGTTACCGATAAAGTTTATAAGTTTTTGGTTTGCTTACTTGGTATATGATGGACGAAAGTCTTGTCTTTGGGGCTTTAGTTGACTGGAATTTATGGGGTAATTTTAGGAAAGAGGTAAGGGGTAGGGAATGTGA
>JAMWCJ010000025.1 GCA_023818645.1 Candidatus Omnitrophota bacterium
GCAAAAACAGAAGAATTGGGTCCATATCCAGAAGTAGCAAAGTACATAATCAATTATATTGATGGGACTACAAAGGAGATAAGTATAAGACAAAGAAAAGAAATAGTTGGTTGGTGGTATCCAGAAGATACAGAATTATTTAAAGTTGGTTGGATTGGTAAAAATCCTCAATGTAACAGAATAGGAGTTGGTGTATTTAGATATGAAAATCCACATCCAGAAAAGGAAATAAAATCAATAACATTGAAATCTGAGAATACTGATGCAGTTCCGATAATTATAGGTATAACAATTGATGATGAGAAAAAAGAATTAGTTTCTGTTCTGACAAAAAAAGAAGTTGAAAAAGATTTTTATGTTCATATACCAATTGAAAAGTGGTTTAAAGTTGAAATGCCAATAGATGATTTTTCACCAAATATTCTTGATAAAATTAGAAAATGGCATAAACCAGCGGGAATACATGGATATTTAAAAAGAAATGAAGATGGCAATTTTGTGTTTGAAGATGGAACACCAGCAAAATTCTGGGGAGTAGTAGGACCTTTATGCCCGAGTAAAAGTGATGCTGAATATCTTGCAAAACGACTTTCTAAATATGGTTTTAATCTAATAAGAATGCATAATTTAAGAAGCGAAATCACTGACTGGTATCAACCTGATAATACAAAGGAATTGAATAAAAATAAACTTGATCGACTTGACTATTTCATCGCACAACTTAAAAAAGAAGGTATATATGTTCAATTTGTTATGTGGTATGGAAATAAATTTAAGGAAAAAGATGGAATTAAGGATTGGAATAAAGACTTTGGACTTTTAAGCCAAACATTATATTTTGATAAACCGACACAGAATTTTTATTTAGAATTTCTAAAAAAAATATTTACACATAGAAATCCTTATACTGGTTTAACTTATGTTGAAGATCCTACAATTGTACAGGTCCAAATCGTAAATGAGAATAATATGTTTTTTCATTCTCTTGGGAATTTACCTCCATCTTATCTTGTTGATTTAAAGCATCTCTTTATAAAATGGGTTAAAGATAAATACAAAACAAATGACAATCTTTTTTTAAACTGGAAAACAGTATTAACACCTTTTGAAACAGGAGAAAGTATTGATGATATGATGCTTTTACCAATTTTTGAATTAGCAAATCCAAATGAAAGAAAATTTAAAAGAGCAAAAGACCAGACATTTTTCTACTATCAATTACAGACAGATTTTTATAAAAAAGTAGAAGAAATCTTAAGAAGTTTAGGATATAAAGGAATGATATGTGGAACTCCTTGGTATGGACCTGGATGGTTAAATGAAGTTGATTTATATTCAAATTCTCAATTAGATTTTATATCAAAGCATACATACTGGGATCACGGGGAAGGTGGATGGAGACCTGAAGTAGTAACTTTTGATAATAAACCAATGATAAAAAATCCTGAAAGTAGTATGGTATTACCTGGATATAATAGAGTATTTACAAGACCATTTATGATAACTGAATGGAATTGTGTATATCCGAATGAATTTGTTCTTGAAAGTGTTCCAATAATGGCAAGTTATGCAGCTTTACAAGGATGGAGTGGACTTACTCATTTTGCAATTGGAGATATTGACTGGACTGGATATTTAAGTGAAATGTTTGGACTTGCAACAAATCCAATGTATTGGTGTTTAGAACCAGTTGGGAGTTTGATATTTTTAAGAGAAGATATTAAAGAAGGAGATATAATTTATAAAAGAAGAATGAGTTTTGAAGATATTTTTAATCCCAAAAGAGAACTTGAAAGAAAGGTTATTGAAAAACTTGAAGATGTTGACTATATGAGAGCAAGATGGGAAGATTTAAAATTTCCTCCATATATTTTTGCTGTTGGAAAGGTTGGAATTGAATTTGTAGATAAAAAGTATGAAAATTATATAGACCAGGATAAAATAAAAAAATATATTGATGAGAAAAATAAATTAATAAAAAGTTCAACAGAAGAATTGATATGGAATTATGGCCAGGGATATTTAATTGTTGATACTGAAAGAACTCAGGGTGCAGTTGGATTTATAGATGGACTTGAACTGAAATGCAAAAATATAAAAATGAAAGTTGAAAATCCATTCTGTGCAGTATTTTTATCTTCTGTTGATAATAAACCTATAAACCTTGCTTCTCATTTACTTCTTACTATCGTTGGTAGATGTAGAAATAAAGGGCAGGAATATATAAAAATAGAAGATAAATGGATTTTAAAATCTCTTGGCACATCTCCTGTTTTAATGGAACCTGTTAATTTAAATTTAGAGATAAAAAATGACAAAAATTTTGAATTATATGTTCTTGATATAAATGGGAAAAGATTAAGGAAAATTGAAGATTTGATGAGTAAAAGCGGGTATATAAATTTAAAAATAAATACAGGCAATGAAAAAGGTATATATTATGAAATTATAGAAAGGAGGTGAAAAAATGAGAAAGTTGTTAAGTTTAATTTTATTTTTATTCAGTATCTCAATTTTAATTTACGGACAGGAAGAAAAGAAAGAAACAAAGAAATGGGTGTGGATAGAAGCAGAAAATGTTAAAGAAACATCTTTTCGTGGTAATCCATGGATGAAAGGAGATGACCCAGAAAAATTAAGTGGAGCAGATGCTTTAACACATCTTTCAAGTGATGGACAGGACCCAAATAGAGAGGAATATTATGCTATTTGGGAATTTGAAATTCCAGAAGATGGAGTTTATGAATTCTGGTCAAGAGAAGGATATAAAGGACACATTCAGTATAAGTGGAGAATAGACAAAGGAGAATGGCAAACATCTGATTATGACCTTCCGTACAGAAATATAATAACAATTGGACAATTCAGAACAATTGGCTGGGTAAATAATGGTAAGATTGAACTTAAAAAAGGTAAACATAAACTTGAAATAGTTTTAACAGGTTCTGCAGGAGGGGGTAAAGGAAAAGATATCTGGGGACTTTTTGACTGTTTCCTTTTCACACAGGAAAGATTTCAACTAAGAGGTAAAGCAAAACCAGGTGAGGAGTAATAAAAATTCAAAAAGGGGGGAGAAAATTTCTCCCCCTTTTTTATCAAAATTTATTGAAGATGAAAGTATATAAACCATTAGAAGAGGTCTTTTTCAATTTTAAGAACAAAAAAAAGAGAAAAATATTAGTTAAGGATGGGAAAGGAGATATATATTTTGAAAAAAAATTTCTAAAAAATATAAGTTTTAATATATTAGGATATCCAGGAATTCACACAATTGAAATATATGAAAATAATAATCTGATTTTAAGGGAAAAAGTAAAATTGGAAGTTGAAACAGAAATAAAAGTTGAGAAAAATAAATGGATTGAAAGATTGTTTAAAAAATTAATTGCAGATTGTCAGACAAAGAAATCAAAATATGTTGATGGGAAAATTGTAAATTATTATGTTCACTGGTTAAGAGATGATACTCATTGTAAAAAGGCATATAGATACTGGGAAAAAGAATTAAAAAGTATGATTGATTTATTTTTAAAATATCAGAATAAAAATGGAATGATATACGATTTATTTGATAAAGCAGACCCTAATTATCATTATAGACAAATGGTATGGGGAAAAGAATGGGCAAGATATATTGATAATAAAAAATATTATATGGAAAGAATACCAGTTGAAGCAGATGTTGAATATCTTGCTGTTGAAAATGTTTATTATACCTGGCAAGCAACTGGAAATGATGAATGGTTAGAAAAAGTACTTCCTAAACTTGAAAAAGCAATGAAATATTTAATGACAGACAAACTGAGATGGAGTAAAAAATATGGACTTATTAAAAGAGGATTTACTATTGATACTTGGGATTTTCAGCCATTAGTTTTAAAGAATATTCATCCAGAAGGAAATAAAAATAAGTTTGGTTTATTTGATTTTATGTGGATTGATAGAAAAACACCCTTCTTTATTTTCCATGGAGACAATACAGGTTTTTATCATTCTTCTCTTTTGCTCTCAGAAATGTTTGGAAATATGAAGGATGATAAAAAATCAAATTACTGGAAAAATATTGCAAAAAAAATTAAGAAAAATATAGATAAATATTTATGGAATGGAAATTTTTATTATCATCTAATTCCTGCTGAAAATACAGAAAATTTTAAAATAGATAATTTTGAATATAAAAACCAAATAAGTTTGAGTAATTCTTATGCATTGAATAGAAAAATTGGTCATGAGAAATCTGTTTCTATAATAAAAAAGTATATAGAGTTGAAAGAAATAACAAAAAATGAAAGTTTTGCAGAATGGTTTACAGTTTATCCTTCTTTTCCTGAAGGGATTTTCCATATTCGCCCAGGAGATTATATGAATGGAGGAATCTCAACTATTGTAGCAGGAGAACTTGCAAAAGGGTCTTTTAATAATGGATTTGAATGGTATGGTATTGATATTTTAAAAAGAATAAATGAAATTATTGAAAGAGATGGTTATCTTCATTGTGTATATCGTCCATATCCTGAAAAAATTGAAAAAATGGATTTTAAAATTCTTGACTTGAGAAAGATTGTAAATAGAGCAACTTCATATCAATATAAGGAAGGATGGCTTGGTAAAGAAGAGATAGAAAGAAATGATATGAGATATTTAAAATATGGCATTTTTAATTTTCATAATATCCCTTATGAAATAATAAATCCTGAAGAAAACGATGGGAAAAATGTGTTGATTGTTGGTGAAAAATTTGGAAATAAAAAAGAAATAGAAGTTGGAGATTTTGCTGGTTCAATATATTTTTTTCATACAGGAGATAGATTAAAAGATAATGAGGTCTGCGGAATTTATACAGTTATTTATCAGGATGGAGATAAAGAAGATATATATTTAATAAAAGAAAAAAATATTACTGGTTGGTGGAACCCAAAAGATACTTCTGAAACAAAAGTTGTATGGCACGGTAAGGGTGGTAAATGCGATGATGTTGGTTTTAACCTTTTTTTATGGAACAATCCATTCTCAGAAAAGAAAATCAAAACTATAAAAATTAAAGCATTAAAAGAAAGTAATTTAATTATTTTTGCCATAACACTCGCTAATAAAAAGGGTGTTTTGCCTGGAAGATGGATTTCTTATGGAATTCCTGATAATTGGGGAATGACTTCTTTATTATCTGCTATAATTGAAGGTTTATGTGGCATAAAAGATAAAATTAAACTTTTTGAAAAAGTTGAAATATCTCCAAGATGGGAAACTATTTATGAAAATAATGTTTTTGTTAGCATTAAATATGGACCTTCTGATGGTTATATTGCATACAAATATAAAAGAGAAAAACAAAAAATAATTATAGATTTTACAGGAAGCGGAAATGAGTTTTATTTTAATATCATGATGCCTTACAGAACTAAATGTAAAAAAGTAATTATAGATAGCAAAAATGTAAAATTTAAAATGAAAAATATCTTGAAAACTTTCTATGTTAATTTTAAAATAAAAAATTCAAAAGGTGGAAAAATAGAAATTCTGATTTAAAAGGAACCAAAATGAAGAAAAGACCAAATATTCTTTGGATTAGTTTTGAAGATACAAATCCATTTTATGGATGTTATGGAGATAAAATTGCAAGAACTCCAAATCTTGATAAACTTGCTTCAGAAGGATGTTTATACACTCATTGTTTTTCTACTTCTGGTGTTTGTGCACCTGCTCGTTCTGCAATTATCACAGGTATGTATCCAATCTCTGTTGGCAGTCATCATATGAGAACCACGAATCCATCAATGGCAGCACCTGAAGAAATAACTTCAAAATTACCTGTTCCGTATTCTGTTGTTATGCCTCCATATGTGAAATGTTTTACTGAATATTTAAGAGCAGAAGGTTATTATTGCACAAATAATAGCAAAACAGATTATCAATTTATACCACCTTTTACTGCATGGGACGAATGTGGACCAAATGCGCACTGGAGAAATAGATCTGATAAAAATCAACCATTTTTTGCTGTTTTTAATCCAACAAAGACACATGAAAGCGGTATGTGGCCTGAAAACTGTCCTGAAATTACATTTGATCCTGATGAAATTGAAATCCCTCCTTATTTTCCTGATACTCCAGAAGTAAGAAAAGCACTTGCAAGAATGTATACAAATATTGAATATAATGACAAATTCCTTGGAGAAATTTTAAAACAACTTGAAGAAGATGGACTTTCTGAAGATACTGTTGTTTTTCACTGGTCTGACCATGGACCATTACCAAGAGGCAAAAGATGGCCCTATGATTCTGGTATCCATGTCCCTCTTATTATAAGATGGCCTGGACATATAAAACCTGGAACTAAAAGTGATAGATTGATAAGTACAATAGACCTTGGACCAACAGTTTTATCTATTGCTGAAATTCCAATCCCTCCATATATGCAAGGTATTCCATTTTTAGGAAAATATGCAAAAGGACCAAGAAGATATGTATATGCATCAAGAGATAGACATGATACTGCATATGATATGGTAAGAGCAGTAAGAGATAAAAGATTTAAATATATAAGAAATTATTGTGTAGACCTTCCTTACAATCTATGGATACCTTATTTGCACAAACATCCTATTATGCAGGAAATATGGAGAATGTATATTGAAGGTAAACTCAATGAAAAACAAAAGGTTTTATTTAATAAAAGACCTCCTGAAGAACTTTATGATATTCTTAATGATCCTTATGAAATAAATAATCTTGCAGATAACCCAAAATATAAAAAAGACCTTGAAAGAATGAGAAAAGCACTTGATAGATGGATATCTCAAGTTGGAGATATGGGAAAGATTAATGAAAGTGATATGGTTAGATTCTGGTATCCTGATAGAAAACAGCCACAGACAGAAAAAGTTGTTGTAATACCCATATGGCATAAAAATTATGGAATTGAACCAATAATGGATGAGAATAAAGAATATACTGTTGAAAGTCCATGTTTAATTCAATTATACTGTCCGTCTCAGGGGGCTTCAATAGGATATACTTTTGAAGAAAAAGAAAATCCAAGATGGTTATTATATACTCAACCATTCTTTTTACCAAAAGGCAAAGTTTTTTTAAGGACAAAAGCAGCAAGGATTGGATATAAAGAAAGTGAAGAAACAAAAATTAGATTTGTAGTGAAATAAAGGAAAGTATATGAAAAAAATACCTTTAATTCTTCTGTTTTTTTTATTTTCTATAAGTATCTGTAAATCTTCAGAATATCCTGTTTTAGGCATTAATCTCTCTGGAATTGCTTACTGGTCAACAGAACATGCATTTAAAGATTTGATGAAATATTCTTCTAAATTAAGAGCACAAAAGAAAACTGATAAAAAATTTACTTGGGATAATCCTTTGCCAAATTTAGATGAGAATGGATATCCTGTTGAAATAGGTGAGGAAAATTCATTTATTGAAATATATGTCTTATCAATAGAAGGAGAGCAAAGAAAGCACCTTGGAGAAAAACTATATGTTTTATATGAAGGCAAAGGAAAAATTGATTACTGGGGTGGATGGAAAGCCATTGAAAGAAAAGAAGGTATGGATATTTTAAAACTTGAAGAAAAGGGTCCATTAACTTTAAGAATATACGAAACTGATAAAAATGATCATATCAGAAATATAAGGATCCTTGAAGAAAAATATTTGAATAATTATAAAGAGAATTTTTTTAGGGAAGAATTTTTAAAAAGATGGGAAAAGATGAAAGTTTTTAGATTTATGGACTGGATGGCAATAAATAACTCAGAAATAATAAAATGGGAAGATAGAGCAAAGGTTACAGATAGAACTTATTCTGAAAAAGGAGTTCCTATAGAAATAATGATTGACCTTTGCAATAGATTGAAAATTAGTCCATGGTTCTGTATTCCGCATAAAGCAGAAGATGAATATGTAAGGAATTTTGCAAAACTTGTAAAGGAAAAACTTGATAAAGATTTAATTATTTATCTTGAATATAGCAATGAGGTCTGGAATTCTATTTTCAGTCAAGCAGGTTATGCAAGAGAAAAAGGACTTGAACTTAAACTTTCAAATAATCCATTTCAAGCACAACTTTATTACTACTCAAAAAGAAGTGCAGAGATATTCAAAATATGGGAAGAGGTTTTTGAAAAAGAGAAAGACAGAATTGTTTGTGTTTTATCATCACAGGCAGCAAATCCATGGGTAAGTCAACAAATTCTTGAATTTAATGAAAACTATAAAAATTGTGATGCTCTTGCAATTGCTCCTTATTTTGGGCATTCATATGGAAATCCTAAAAATCAAGAGAAAGTGGAAAATATGAATCCTGACGATATTTTTAAAGAATTACCTGAAGAAATAGATAGATTAATGGAAATATGTAAAAAACATAAACAGTTATGTGATAAATATAATCTAAAACTTATTGCTTATGAAGGAGGACAGCACTTTGTTGGATATGGTGGAGCAGAGAATAATGAAAAATTAAATAAATTGTTCTTTTCAGTTAATAAAGACCCAAGAATAAAAGATATTTATAAAATCTATTTAAAAAAATGGAAAGAGATAGACGGAGATATTTTTGTTTTATTTTCTTCTATGTCAAGACCTTCTAAATGGGGAAGTTGGGGATTACTTGAGTATGAAACACAAATTTCGGACCAGGCACCAAAATATAAAGCAATTTTGGAGATTATAAATGAAAAATATATTAATAAAAAGGAAAGATGAGTTAGAGGTAGTTGAATTTAATTGGGGGAAATTAATATGGTATGGTAATAAAAGCATGAAAAATTCGGAAGATATAACGATTGGAAAATGTATTTTAAACCCTTATCAAAGTAATCCTTTACATTTTCATCCGGATTGTTATGAAATATTGATAGTTGAGAAAGGGAAAATTCTACATATTGAAAAAGATGGAAATGGAGTATTACTTCAAGAGGGAGATGTGATAACAATTCCTGCAAATCTACCTCATAGAGCAAAAAATTTAACCGAAGAAGAAGCAGTTTTAACTGTTTGTTTTTCAACAGGTGATAGAAAATCAATAGAAATTTAAAAATGAAAAAATGGATTATCCTAAAATTTGTATTATAGGAGCAGGAAAGCATTCAACAAACAGAATATATCCATATATAAGTGTTGCTGGTGGGAAAATAGTTGGTGTATGTGATATTGATTTCCAAAAAGCAATTAACAATTCAGAAAGATTTGGAGGAAGACCATATAAAAATTATAAAGAAATGCTTGAAAAAGAAAGTCCTGATGGAGTTATTATATGTATAAATGCAAAGATGCATGCAGAACTATCTAAAGAAATTATGAAAATGGGTCATCATGTTTATGTAGAAAAACCACCAGCACCTACAAGTAAGGATGCCTTTGAAATGGCTGAAATTTCAAAAAAAACAAATAAAATTTGTGCAACTGGATTTAAAAAGCGATATGCTTTATGTTATAAAAAAGCAAAAGAATGGTTAAGTAAATTCAATGAAAATGATTTTTACTCAATTTCAGTTGATTATGCTTCAGGAAAATTCAAAAACATAACACTTGAGGATACATTTTTATTTGATTTTGCTATTCATGTTTTTGACCTTGTTTTATATCTTTTTGGAGATTTTGAAAGTGTTTTTGCTTTTGCAAAAGATTTAGATGCTTATGCTGTTTCAATAAAATTTAAAAATAAAGCAGTCGGCACATTAAATCTAACTGATATGAGAAACATGAATTTTCCAACAGAAGAAGTTGAAATAACTTTAAAAGACGGAAACTTCATAACAATCCATAACTCATCTATTTACAAAATTGTTGAAAATGGTAGAGTGGTTGAATATAGAGAACCACCAACATACATATCAGCAGGAGATAGTGGATTTGATACAGGACATCTTCCAGAATTAATTGATTTCATTAATTCAATAAAAAATAATACAATGCCTTTGTCAAATATATTTACAAGTTATAATACCATGCTTTTATATGAAAGTGTTGTTAAATCAGTTGAAACAGGAAAGGTAATTTTCGCATCAGAATTAGGATATGATTAAAGAGTCAAAAACTTTAACCAGACATTCCTTAACCTTGGACCATCAAATTCACATAAATAAATTCCTTGCCATGTTCCGAGTTGTAAATAACCATTTTCAATAAAAACAGTTAAAGAATGACCAACAATACTTGATTTTATATGGGCATCTGAATTTCCTTCTGTATGAGAGTATCTATCATTTTCTGGAATAAGTTGTTCAAGTTTTTCAATTATATCATTTTTGACTGATGGATCTGCATTTTCATTTATTGTAACTCCGCAAGTTGTATGAGGGATGAATATATAACATATACCATTCTTAATATTCTTACTCCTCAAAACCTTTTCTATTTCTCCTGTTATGTCAACAAATTCTGTCCTTTTTCTTGTTTGTATCATTATTTTTTCCATCTTAATCCTCTAAATAGAAAACTTTATATGCTTCAAATGTTGAGTATACATCTATTTTCCCTGTTAATTCAAAAGGAGCATGCATTGATAAGACACCTGTTCCACAATCAATTGTATCTATATTATATCTTGCAAAATATGAAGCAACTGTTCCACCTCCACCAAGTTCAAGTTTACCAATCTCTCCTGGTTGCCAGAGAACTTTATTTTTATCAAATATGTTTCTTATATAAGCAATATATTCACCTGTTGGTTCAGTACTTCCAGATTTTCCCCTTGCACCCGTTATTTTTGTTAAAACAACTCCACAATTTATTTTTGCTGCATTTTTAGGTTCGTAGGCATCTTTATAATTTGGATCAAAAAGTGTATTTACATCTCCTGATATTGCCTTTGAATTTTCAAATAATTTCCTTTTTTCTGTGATTGAATAACCAGATTTTTCAAGAAGTTCTTCAATTAAATATTCAAAAAAAGAAGATGATGCACTTGTTGAACCCCGACTTCCAATTTCTTCCTGGTCAACTAAAATGCAGAAAATATTATTAACTGAATCATTTGAATTAAGCAATGCTGTAAAAGAGGTATATGAACAAACCCTATCATCCTGTCCATATGCAAGAATCATACTTCTGTCAAATCCTGCATCTTTTGCCTTACCCGAAGGAACAATCTCAAGTTCAGCACTTAATAAATCATCTTCCTCAATTCTATAATTTTCTTTTAATATTTTTAAAATATTATTTTTAACCTTTTCCTTGTCCTTACTTTTATCAGGAATTGTTCCAACAAAAACATTTAAATTTTCACCAGGAAAACCTTCTTCAATAGATTTTTTATATTGCTCTTTTGCAAGATGAGGAAGTAAATCAGTAATCGTTAAAACAGGGTCGTCCTCTTTTTCTCCTATTTCAATTTCTTTCACACTTCCATCTTTTAAAAAAACATATCCAACCAAAGAAAGAGGAATGGTCAACCATTGATATTTTTTTATTCCTCCATAATAATATGTTTTGAATAATGCAATATTTTCATCTTCATAAAGTGGAGTTGTTTTTAAATCAATTCTTGGGCAATCAACATGAGCAACAATAAATCTACATCCTTCAGTCAACTTTTTTTCACCAATAATGCCAAATATTACCTCTCTCCCTTTATTTACTTTAAAAAATCTGTCACCTTTATTCAATCTTTCATATCTTCCCAGTTCTTTAAATCCAAATCTTTTACTCTGTTCTATACAACTTTCAATAAATTTTCTTACTATCTTATTTTCGGTTAGAAATTTTTTGTAGTTTTCACAATAATCAAAAACATCTTTTATTTTCTTCTCATCCCATATTTCATATCCATTTTTTCTCTCCATATTTTACCTCCTGAATAATAATGAAAGAATTAATGTTAAAATTATACTTATCAGAATAGTTGAAACAATTGGAAAATAGAAGACAAAATTTTCTCTTTTTATGAAAATATCTCCTGGTAATCTTCCAATTGGTAGTTTCATCCCCTTATAAATTACATATCCAATCAAAATTAACAAAACTCCAATGATTATCAAAATCTTACCTATAAATTTTTCCATTTTTAAAAATTTATTTTACCTTAAAAAAGAATTTTTGAAAAACCTTTTTATTTATTATTTATCAATCTGGAACTTAATTTCTGTAAAATATTTAGCATTTTCATATTTTAAGACAACATCAAGAAATTTTTTAAAAGGAAAATTTTTAAAAACTTTTTCATACTCTTCAAAAAATTTATTAAGTTCACTTATATTGAGAAATCCAGTTTTAAGTTTTTCATATATCTCCTCAAAATCTTTTTTATCAATACTTACATAACTTTTCAATTCATTATATATCTGCAGTTTCTTATTTTCTTCAATAATCAAACTAAATTCATCTTCAATTGTTTTTTCAGCATTAATACCAAATTCATAGGTATAGGATGAGATATTTTGAATAAAAAAATTAAGAATTTTCAAATTTCTTTTTATCGCTAATCTTTTATAAAACCATCCCAAAAGAATTGGGATTAAAATAAAAAGAAAAATAAAGTATAGACCTGTACCTGTAATACCAACAAAGATTCCAAATCCAGGTGTCCCATAATAAATAACTTTTACATATTCAATAAAACCCATCATAATTCCAGATTTGAGTTTAAAAATAAAAGGATATGAAAAATCAAAAATAAGTAATAGGGAACCTAAGATTAGTCCTCTTATATATCCATAATCCTGAGCATTTTCTTCAGTTAAAGTAAAAGGGATACCAGCAAATTTTTTTTCTTTTTTTAAAAAAAATTTAGAAATAAGGTTTAATTTTTCTTTTATTTCTTCAAGATTTTCAAAAGTCCCATAAACAATAAATTCTTTTGAATTTTTAAAAATTGCGCAAAACTTATTAATTGGACGATTAAATTCACTAACAAAATATGGAAATATAAAATTTGTCTTTGTATATATTTCCCAGAAACCGGAATTTGTTTTTAAAACATCTTCTTTTATAAATCCAAGATAACCAAGCAATTGGTATGTCTTTGTGTTTACCTTTTTAAAATATTTTATTCTCTCATAAATTGCTTTAATCTCTGACATTTTTTAAATTTTATAATAAAAAAAGTGGGTTGTAAAAAAAATTAAAATATAGTAAAATAGTAAAATGTTTATTTAATTAAAAAAAGAAAATAAAATGAGAATAACGACAAGAACGAAAATCAAAGGTGGAAAAGTAACCGATAAAAATCTCTATTATGAAGGAAGTATTACAATTGACAAAAAAATATTAGAAATTGCTGACATTTTACCTGGAGAGATGGTCTATGTTTTAAATTTAAATAATGGAGCAAGAATTTTTACATATGTTATAGAAGGACAAGAAAATTCTGGGACCATATGTTTGAATGGTCCTTCAGCAAGATTTTTTGAAATTGGAGATGAAGTTATTATTCTTGGGATATCATTGATTGAAGAAGAGAGAGCAAAAGATTTAAGAATGAAAATAGTTAAACTTGGTGAAAAAAATAGAATTGAAGAATAATCTTCTTCTAAATTTGTTTATCTGTTTAATTGGCTCTTTTTTATTATTTTTTTCTTTTCCTCCATTCAATTTCTGGTATCTTTCTTTTTTCTCATTTGTTCCAATTTTCCTGATAAGTGATAAAAAAAGTTTTTCAAGATTTTTCTATGGATTATTTTCTGGATTTATTTTTTATTCTTTATCTTTCTCATGGTTAAATAAAGTTTCTGGACCTGTTTATTTACTTCTTGCACTTTATCTTTCAATTTACTGGGCAATTTTTGTTTTTTTAATTTTTTCATTTGATAGAAAAAAGATTATATTTTTAGGTGCTTGTATATGGTTTTTCTTAGAAATAATAATGTCACATCTTTTAACAGGTTTTCCATGGCTTGTTTTTGGTTTATCTCAGTATAAAAATTATTACATATCACAAATTGCTAAATTTACCGGGATTTATGGCATTTCTTTTAAATTAATTGCTTCAAATTTATTTATTTACACTTTAGTAAAAAAAGAATTTTCTTCACAGATGATTTTTTTTATTCTTTTCATTATTTTCTTCTATTTAATCTCAGAAATACCTGTTAAAAAAGAAAAAAAAGGCAATTTACAAATATGTTTAATACAGCCCAATTTTCAAACATCTGAATCTAACGAAAACAAAGAAAAAATTTTATTTTTTCTTTATAAATATGCAAAAAATAAAAGGTGTGACATAATTATTTTTCCAGAAGGGACTTATCAGAGTATTTTTTCTGAAAATTCTGAATTACTTAATAAATTGAAAGATTTTTCAAAAAAGAATAAAATTGGGATTTTGATTGGAACATTTACAGAAGAAAATGGTAATCTTTATAATTCAAGTGTCTTCATAAATAATAATAAATTGGAAATTTATAAAAAAATTCACCTTGTTCCCTATGGAGAATTCATACTTGGTGAAAGATTTAGATTTATAAAAACTATATTTTATAGAATTGCTGGCTATTATCCAAAATTAAAACCTGGAAATGATTATAAAACATTTGAATACAAAAAAATAAAATTCTCAACACTTATATGTTATGAAAATATTTTCCCAGAGATGAGTTATAATTTTTTAAAAAATGGGACTGACTTTTTTATAGTAATTACAAATGATTCCTGGTTTGGAAATTCATTTGGTCCATATCAACATTTTTATCATAATGTTTTCAGAGCAATTGAAACAGGAAGATATTTTTTACAAGCAGGACTAACAGGTATAACAGGAATAGTAAATCCAGAAGGGAAGATAGAAAAAATTCTTGTAAAAGATAATAAACACTTATTTTTTGAAGGAATTCTAACCTTTTCTTTACCAGTAGAAATTTATCAAACATTTTATTCAAAATATGGAATTTATCCTTTCTTTTTATTTTGTTTGGTTTTAACAGGACTTTTAATATGCAGGAATTAGAAAGAATAATTGGATATAAGTTTAAAAATAAAAAATTACTTGAAGAGGCATTAACTCATCCTTCATATTCAAATAATCTATCATATGAACGGCTTGAATTTCTTGGTGATTTAATTTTAGATACTCTTGTTGGAATTTACCTGTTCAAAAAACATAAAGATAAAAATGAAGATTTTTTGACTAATTTAAAATCATCTTATGTTAACAAAAATTATTTAAAGAAAATATGCGATGAACTTGGAATAATTAATTTTATCAAACATAAAAATTGTAATATTAAAAGAACAGACAAATTTATAGAGTCATTGATAGGTGCATTATATCTTGATGGTGGATGGAGAGTTGCTGAAAGGTTTATTAAAAATTTTGTTTTAAATAGAGAACTTGAGCCATTAAAAGATTATAAAAGTTTACTTTTAAAATATTCTTTAAAAAATAAAGGTGTTTTTCCAGAATATAGAGTTGTTTGTGAAAAAAGTAGTCACGATAAAAAAGAATTTATTGTTGAAGTTAAAATAAAAGGAATTAGAAAAGTAGGGAAGGGAAAAGAAGACACAATAAAACAGGCAGAATTAAATGCGGCAAAACAACTCTATGAAAAATTAACCAAAAACCTTTAACCTTACAAGCACGAAAAAAAACTTGACAAAAATTAAGATTATGTCTATTATTATCTTAAAGTATAAAAATATAAAAAAGAAGATGTTTAATAAATATTTACAAAATTGTAAAAAATATAAGATAGCAAAAGAAGAAGTGATTAAATTCAGTTTATTTTTTCTCTTCATTTTCAGTTTTTATCTTTTTTCTATAGATATAGATGCAAAAAAATATATAAATTATGACCTTCCAGATTGTGGTTTACAAAAAGCGATTGATGAATGTTTTTCTTCTGGAGGAGGAACGGTTAAAATACCGGAAGGAGTTTTTAAATTAAGAAGAGGTCTTTTATTAAAAAATAAAGTTAATATAGAAGGAAGTGGAATTGATAAAACAATTTTAATTTATGGAAAAGAAATTTTCAAAATAAATGTAAATAAAAAAAATGAAGGGAATAAAATCTTTCTTGAATATATACCAGAAAAAATGGAAATTGGTTCTGCAATAGTTTTATGTAGAACTTTTCCACCTTCATGGTATGGAGAACCAAGGCCTGCATATATAAAAGAAATAAATAAAGAAGAAAAATTTTTAACAGTTGAAGCACCATATGGAATTGTTGAATTGAAACCTCCTGATGGTTGTATAATCTTTGGTGATTCTTTTTATTTAGAGAGAGATATTAAGAAGGGAGATACAGAAATATATTTGAAAAGCACCTCTACCTTAAAAGAAGGAGAAGAGATTGCTATAGGAGAACCACCAAATGAATCACTTCTTGCACACAGTTTTATAAAAGAAATAAAAGGGAATAAAATAATTCTTGAATCACCAGTTTCAATTGACTTTAAGGCAGAACCAAAATCAGAAGAACTTGGTAATAAGAAAATAAATGTTTTAATTTGGTCTGTTTTTCCTTTAATCCATGGAGCAAATGTTGAAGATATAAAGATAAGCAATCTAACAATTAAAGGAACTGTGGGGAAAAATCTTTGGACTACTCAAGGAAGATATACAGTTGCAGGTATTCATATTTATAATGGTAAAAATATAGTTATAGAGAAAGTGAAAGTGACTGAGTGGCATACAGATGGAATAAGTTTACAGGAAGGTAATAATTGTATAGTTAGAGATTGTGAAGTAATAAAGTGTCTTGGTAATGGAATACATCCTGGAACAGGACTTAAAAATACTATTATTGAAAATAATAAAATTATTGAAAATGGTCAGGGAATTTATTTTTGCTGGCATAATTCTGGTCATATAATAAGAAACAATGTAATAGCAAAAAATAGATCGCATGGGATAGGTGGTCTTGGAAATCCTGGAGATGTAAATAATTTAATAGAGAGTAATCATATTTATGAAAATGGGGCAGCAGGAATTGAAATAAATGGTGGGAAAAAATCAAATAATCAAATAATAAAAAATATAATTGAAAATAACTCAAAATCACAACCAGGGAAATTTCCAGGTATTATGATTTATGCTTCATCAGAAGATGCTATGAATTATACGATAAAAGGGAACATAATAAGAGATACACAAAATGAAAAAACACAATATATAGGTATTGAGGAAAAAAACGGAAAGTATAGAGATAAACCGACTTTTGCAGATTTTAATATTATTGAGGATAATGAACTTATAGGTCATATAAAAGCAGATATTATAATAGTTGGGCAAAATACAGTTTGTAAAAATAACAAAGCAGAAAAAATTGAGTTACCAGTTAAAGAAAAAAGTGAAAATTAAAAGGAGGGGAAAATGAAGAAAATCTGGATGTTATTAATTCTTTTAAGTTCTTTCTTATTTTCAGATGCAAATGTATACTTTAAGGATACAGATGGAGATGGAAAAGAAGATGTATTAATTATGGAAAATGAATATTATAGAATTACATTTACTCCATCAGAAGGAGCAAAGGCAAAAGAAGTTTTTTATAAACCAGCAAATAAAATTATAAGCACACCAAGTGCATGGTTTCAGGACCATGTTGTTGAACTTGGAGATATGGTAGGGCACAAAATTTATTATTGCAACCATCCATACCAAGTAGAAATTATAGAAAAGGGGCCTGAAAGATCTGAAGTTAAATTTTATGGAAATTTACCTGGTGTAGGTAAGTTTTCTTCATATAAAGATGTTTTGATTACAAGGAGTTATACATTATACAAAAATTCACCTATTATAAATATTTCTATAAATGTTAAGAATAATTCAAATGAAATATTACCATTTACACTGATGGTTGGGCATTGGGCATGGATAGAAAATGAAGATAGTTGGTATTTTGTTCCTGATGAGTTAGGAGTTTTAAGGGATTTTGATAGTCAGGTAAGATCATTTAGTGCTCCTGTTGGTTCACAGGAACCAACAGCAAATTTCACAGGATTTATAAGTGTTCAGAGCAAATTAGGATTTGTTTTTGTTATGGACTGGAAATATCTTGATGCAATTGAATGCTGGTTATCAAAAGGGAAAGGTGCATGTATTCAATGGCCATATAGAAGACAGAATTTAAAGCCACAAGAAGAGTGGAAAACAAGTTATATTATTTATCCAGTTGAAAGGATTGAAAGTATTGATTCTGCTGATGAAAATTATACAATAGGGATAACAGTAGGAACAGATTCAGGAATAGGGAACTTTATATCTGAGAAAGAGATACAGTTAGGAAAACAGGTTCCAGTAAAAGTATATATAGCAGGCTCAAAAGATAGTAAAGTAAAGATTGAATATGGATACAGAATTTTGCCTGATGAAAAGGAAACAATAATAGGAAGTAAGGAGATACAAATTGAGAAAATAAAAGGAACAAATTTTGAATTCCCATTATTAATAGAAAAAAATAATAGTACATATGTAGTTAAAGTAAGGATAAAGGATGAGAAAAACAATATTATTGAAGGTGAAAGACCAATTAAAGTAGGCGATTCACCATATACATATTTTATGAAAGTCAAGCAAGAACCACAGATAGGAGAGAAATTTTATGGTTATCAGATAATAAGTCCACCACTCCCTTCTTGGTATGAAGAAGTTGACTTGAAAGTAGAGACACCACATATAAAATGGGCAAAACCATGGTGTAATGGAAAGATTAATGTATTATTTGTTAATAGAAGTGATAATTCAGTTGGATACTGGAGAGAAATATGGCAAAGATGTGATATTGATTTTGATTGTTGTTCTTTTGCTTTCAATGAATCAACAAAATATCCATATACACAGAATACTTTAAAGAAATTCCTTAAGATGTTAAATGAGAAAAATTATGATGTTATATTTTTTGCAGCACTTGATTGGGAAAAGGGTATACCCCAATATGTTCAGGATAGTATCTTTTCATTTGTTAAGAAGGGTAAAGGAATAGTTATACTTGGAGATTTAGATAATAAAAGTATATATGGAGCACTTAGTAGATATTTAAAAGAGAATGGAAAAGAGATTGATTCAAAAATTCTGACAACTGGTTTTCCATATAGATTACCGAAGGTATGGTTATATCAATTAGGAGAAGGAAGAGTTGTTGTAATTTCTGGGAGTCCTGCAAGAGGATATGAAACAGTAAGTACAAGTTTAGGTGATTGGCAGGCAGAAGGAAGATGGATGTGGATACCTGGGTGGGAATATGGATTTGGATTATTTTCAAAGAGTATTATCTGGGCAGGTAAAAAAGATTCAGGAATTTTAATAAAAGAAATAAAAGGAAGTTCTGAAAAAGTAGAGTGTGTAATAGAAAATCAAATAAGTAAGGATATTGAAATAAATTATGAGTTTAAAATTCGTAATGCTTTTTATGAAGTTGAAGAAGAAAAAACAGGGAAAATAATTTTGAAATCAGGAGAAAATAAAATTGAATTTAAGATAGAAAAACCATTAACTGATAAAATTCATATTATTGATTTAATTCTAAAAGATGCAAAAGGAAAGAGTTATGAATGGGCGAGTTGTAAATTCAATATTTCAAAAGATATAAGTTTAAATGCAAAAATGGAAAAGGACACATCAGCATACAGAGAAAATGAAGAAATAAAAGGGATAATAATAGTTGAAAATAAAGGAGAAAAGAGAAATTTAAAACTTGATATAGAAGTTGAAGATGCATATAAAAGAATTGTTTATAAAGAGCAGAAAAATTTAGAAATAAATTCAGGGAAAAATGAGATAGTTGTTAATATAGATAAAAGTAAAGTTTTAGATATATGGCATGAATTTAAAGTATCACTTTTAGATGGCCAGACAGTTTTAAGTAAAGATAGACATATATTCTTTATTTATCCGGATAGAATGCCAGTTTATAATGATTTTTATCTTGCCTGCTGGGGAAATTTAGAACCAGATCCATTAAAGATTATAATTGCAGGAGATAAATTAAAAGAGGCAGGTATTGATTATGTTTATTCATATGGTGCTGGGAAGAGTGAAAGATATGTTGCTTACAAAACACATCATCTTTTAATAGGACCACCTTTTTCCTGCAGTTTAAAAGGTGGATATTTTGGTAATAGAAAAGCAGATACGAAAAATTTAACATATGACCCACCACTTGTTCCATCTGAAGAAGAAATAGCAAAGTTTAGAGAAAGAATGAAAAATCTAGCAAAAGAATATTCTGAATGGGGTGGAGCCGATTATATACATCTTGATGATGAAAGAGATATGCAGCAGGATTATGACTGGTCAGAAAGAACAATAAATAAATTCAGAGAGTGGTTAAAAGAAAGATATAAGACAATTCAAGCACTAAATAAACAATGGGAAACAAAATATAACGACTGGAATGAAGTAATGCCAGTAAGAATTGAAGATATAAAAGATAAAGATAATCTTTCTCAGTATATTGACTGGAGAACTTTTATTGGCTGGGCAATTATGGAATATTATTATAAATTACCTGCAGAGGCAGCAAAAGAGGGAAATCCGAGAGCAGTTGTTGGTCAGCATGGAATATATCAAACAGGACTAACAATACCTCAAGATTTTTATATTATGTCAAAGTATACACCTGTTACTGGAAGATATAATGGAATGATAGAAGAATGGTTTTCATCCTTTGGAGTTATATCAGGTCAATATGGTGGATATGGAGTAGAAAAAGCAACACCACGCCATAGATATCATCCCTGGAGGAGTTTATTCCATGGTGGACATTGGGCATTTTATTATATTTTATGGAATGCAGGAACACATCATCAAGGAATACTTTCACCTGACCAAACAGTCCATGGTGGATATAATGAACTTTCAAAAGAAGAGTTTTCTGATATAAAGAAAGGTATAGGTAAATTGTTTATAGAGACAGATTTTTCACATGATGGTATTTGTTTCCCCTATTCATATTCTTCAATTTTAGTTTCACAAGTAATTGGATTATCAAGGACAGGGAATTTATACAGTCAGAAAACATTGATTGAAAACCTTGGATATCAGCATAGAACACTTTCATATGAACAGATAAAGAACGGAGAATTAAAGAATTTTAAAGTTTTGATTTTACCAAGTACTATATCTCTATCATTGGAAGAGATAAATGCAATTAAGGAGTTTGTGAAAAATGGAGGTGTGGTTATTGCTGATTATCAAACAGGAGTGAGGGATGAGCATGGAAAAGTTTATGGAAAGCAAAGTCCTCTTGATGAAATATTTGGAATAGATAGAACAAATGCAGAATTAATAAGAATAAAAAAGAATATGAAGTTTTTAAAAGATAGTATATTTGGTGAAAAAGAAATTCAATTAAATATAGCAGAGACAGGATTAAAATTGAAAACAGGCAAAAATATGGCTATTTTTGAAGATGGAACACCTGCACTAATATTTAACAATTATGGAAAAGGGAAAGGTATATATTTAAATATTGAAATTTCAGATTATGCTGGTATGAAGGGAAAAGGAGTTGCAGGTGAAATAATAGAAGAAGAAAAAGGTGCTATTGATTATGTAAAGACAATTCAGGATATATTTGAAGAAATTATAAAAAGTATTGGTATTAAAAAGAGAGTTGAAATATATGAAGGAGAAAAACAGGTTAATTCTGGTGAAAGATTTTATTATAAAGATAGGGAAAATTTATACTTTGGATATATACCTGAAGTAAATAAAGAGACAAAAGTGAAATTCAAAATAGAAAAGAAAGCACACATATATGATTTAAGAAATAAAAAATATTTAGGATATACTGATAGTTTTGAAGATACACTTATTCCAGGTAATGTAAAAGTTTATTCTATCTTACCTTACAGAGTAATTGGAATATATGGAAATTTAAAATCAGAATATAAAGCAGGAGAGAATATTGAATTAGAATTAAACTTAAATACTGACACAAAAAAAGCAGGAAAACATATTATTAGAATGGAAATTTACAAAGATGGGAAGAATATTGAAGGATATAATAAAAACATTGTAGCAGAAAATGGGAAATTAAAATATATAATTCCTTTTGCTTATAATGAAAAAGGTAATTATGAACTATTGGTAAGAGATATAAACTCAGGTGTTGAAAAAATATTTAAATTAAAGGTAAAATAAGGATTGAAAGGAGGTGAGATTATGAGAAAAAAAGGATTTAACTATGTGGTTTTGAGGAATTTATTATACTCTCATATTCACCTCTTTGTCAAAATTTTCTTTTCAAGCAATTTTATCCGATATAAGCACTCAACTATTCGCGGTCAAAGCCGCACCAGGTCTAATTCGCAGGTCCGGGAGCCTT